>CAUVLB010000066.1:0-6361 GCA_963552595.1 uncultured Stomatobaculum sp.
ACATGGCCTGGCCCATCATGGGACCGCCGGAGAGTATCTTCTTCGGCTCGCCGACAAAACCGCCGGCCGCCTCGATGATGTCGTTGTAGTTCATGCCGGTTCTGACCTTGAAGTTCTGCGGCTCCTTCACGGCGTCGCCGGTCACGGTGATCACGCGCTCCAAAATCGGGGTCTGCTTACAGACCGCATCGTAAATTGCCATGACCGTGTTCACATTGTCCACGACACAGCCCGCATCCGCCGGAAGCATGGAAGAGTTAATCTCTCTGCCGGTCACCGCATAAATCAGCGAGCGCTCTCCGCCCTGCGGGTACTTGGTTCTTAAGGGCTCAACCGTAATCTTCGGCTCATCCTTCACAAGTGCGCGAAGTTTCTCGATGGCCTCCGGCTTATTGTTCTCGATGCCGATCACAGCCTTCGCGTTCTCAAAGAGCTGCAGCATGACCTTGAGACCGCCGACCAGACGCTCCGGCTCCTCAATCATCATGCGATAGTCGCAAGTCAGATAGGGCTCGCACTCAGCACCGTTTACAATGACATAGTCAATCTTTGACTCATCCTTCGGCGTGAGCTTTACGTTGGTCGGAAAGCCTGCGCCGCCGAGACCCACAATGCCCGCTTCGCGGACAATGTCCCGGATTTCCTGCTTGCTGAGCTTTGTCGCATCCCTGTCTTCCCCGAGACCCTCGACCGCCGTATACAGACCGTCGTTCTCGATCACAATCGAGATGCTCTTCGCGCCGCCTGCGGTGACGCGGGGCTCAATCTTCTTTACTTTGCCCGACACGGAGCTGACCACAACCGCTGAGATAAAACCGCCCGCCTCGGCGATTTTCTGTCCCACCAGCACCTCGTCCCCGACTTTGACGATTGCCTTTGCCGGAGCACCGATGTGCTGCGAGAGGGGATACACCATCTCGCCGGAAGTCGGTTTCAGCACAGTGACAGCTCGGTCCATTGAGAGTTCCTTACCCTCAAACGGATGGACGCCGCCTCGAAAAGTTGCCAATCCCATCTGACTACCCTCTTTCTTTCGGATTCAGTTACTTCTGCGTTAATATTATAACATGCAAAAACTGTCAAAATAGAAAAAACCACGCAAGGCGTGGTTTTTTTTTCGTACAAAGCTCACATTTTACATGCGCTCCGGCACTTCCATGCCGAGAACCGCAAGCGAAAGCTCTATGACCCGCTCTGCGGTCGCAATCAGCGCGAGATAGCCGCGCTTCCTTGCCTCGTCCGGCTCCTGCAGGATGCGAACCGCGTGGTAGAAGGAGTTGAAGTGATCCGCGAGTCCGTAGAGATACTGGCAAATGCGGTGCGGCGCAAGTTCTTTCCAGGCACCGCGCATCACCTCGGGATAGCGCGCGAGGTCTAAGAACAGCGCCTTTTCGCTCTCGCTCTCCGCCGGACGAAGATCCGCCGGGCTCACGGCCGCGCCGCCCTGCTCCGCATACTTTTTGAGTATGGACTTGATGCGCACCGCCGTGTAAAGAATGTAGGGTCCGGTGTTGCCCTCAAAGGAGGCAAAGCGCTCCAAGTCAAAGACATAGTCCTTAGAAGCCTGGTTCGAGAGGTCCGCGTATTTCAGCGCCGCGAGCGCTACTGTCTCCGAAGTGCGCGCCGCCTCCTCCGCCGTGATCTCCGGGTTTTCCGCGATGCGGGTCGAAACCGCCTCCCGAATCTCCCGAATCAGGGTCTCCAAGCGCATCACGCCGCCCTCGCGGGTCTTAAAGGGCTTCCCGTCCTTGCCGTTCATCGTGCCGAAGCCGATGTAGATGAGCTCGTGCTCCGGAGGAACGATGCCCGCCTTCCGCGCGACGCGGAAGAACTGCGTGTAGTGGAGTTCCTGGCGCTTGTCCGCGATGTAGATATAGCAGTCCGGCGAAAGCGTCGCCTCGCGATCAATTAAGGTCGCCAGGTCGCTGGTCGCATAGAGCGCCGCGCCGTCCGACTTCCGAACGATGCAGGGCGGGAGTTCCTTCTTGTCGCCGGGCTCCGCAATGTCCACGACGAGGGCTCCCTCGGAGCTGCGGGCAAGGCCGCTCTTTTCGAGCGCCTCGAGTAGGCCCGGAATCAACGGCTGCGCGTCGGATTCTCCCTTCCAGAGTTCAAATGAGACCGCGAGGGCATCGTAGTTCTTCTTTAAGTCTGCCTTGGAGACCGCGAGAATGTGCTTCCAAAGCGCAATGAAACCTGGATTGCCGCTCTGCAGCTTGACGGTCGCCTGATGTGCGGCCTCGGCAAAGGCCTCATCCTCCTTGGAGCGCTTACTTGCGGTCGGATAAATCTCCTCGAGCTCGGCAATCGTAAACGGCGCTTCCTCGGGATAGCCCCCCGTAAAGCCTTCGTCAAAGTACGGGAGCTCCGGCTTACGGAGACGAAGCTCCTCGATGATGAGTCCCATCTGGAGACCCCAGTCGCCGAGATGCACATCGCCTATCATCTCGTTTCCGAAGAAGGCGCCCATGCGTTTCAAAGCCTCACCGATGATGGCGGAGCGCAGGTGGCCGACGTGAAGCGGCTTCGCGACATTCGCGCCGCCGTAGTCGACGACAATCTTCCGATGTTCGTCGCGCGCCGCGCCGCACTGCTCTGCCTCCGCGAGCGCACGCACGGAAGCCGTGAGCGCAGCCGGACTTAGCTTTAGGTTGATGAAGCCCGGCGGCACGGCGCCGACCTCGGCATAGAGCTCCTCCCGCTTCAGTTCTTCCGCGACGGCCTCCGCGACCTCCAGGGGGCGCTTGCCGGCCTTCTTTGCCACCGCCATAGCGCCGTTACACTGGTACTCGCAGAGATCCGGGCGGTTCGAGAGCTGCACCGAGACCTGCGCATCCGGATAACCGGCCGCGGCAAAGGCGCGCACCACGCTCTCATTCATTGCTTCCAAGATAGTCTTTGTCGCCATGTTTACTCTCCAAGGTGAAGAAGAGCAGCCCGCTTCGGGCTGCTCTTCGATTTCTGTGTCTTAGTTCTGTGCTCTGCCGAGATACTCGCCCGTGCGGGTGTCAATCTTGACGCGGTCGCCGATGCCGACAAAGAGCGGCACGGAAATCTGTGCGCCGGTCTCGACGATAGCCGGCTTCTGTGCGCCGGTAGCCGTGTTGCCCGCGAAGCCCGGCTCGGTCTCCGTGACCTCCAGCTCGACGAAGAGCGGCGGCTCGACCGAGAACACGTTGCCGTTGTAGGAGACAACCTTGACCATATCGTTTTCCTTGACAAACTTGAGCGCATCGCCGATCAGCTCCTTGTTCAGAGAAATCTGATCGTAGGTCTCCGTGTTCATGAAGTTGAACATGTCATCATCGGCATAGAGATACTGCATCTCGACGCGGTCGATGCGTGCGGTCGGGAATTTCTCCGTCGGACGGAAGGTGCGCTCAGTCACAGCTCCTGTCATCACGTTTTTGATCTTGGTGCGCACGAATGCTGCGCCCTTGCCCGGCTTCACGTGCTGGAATTCAATGATCTGATAGACCGCGTTGTCAATCTCAAGCGTGATGCCGTTTCTGAAATCACCTGCAGAAATCATAAAGTTAACCCTCCATCCATTCGTTCCCAAATAGTCTACTGTATTCTACGCTAGGCAGATATTTTTCGCAAGCTTTTTTCTGTCACTTTCTAGGCGGGAAGCGCCTCTCGCACCAGTTTAAGCAGTCTTTCCTCGTCCGCTGTGTCGCAAGTTTTGCCCGTCCAGAGTGAAAACGCGTGTACGCCCTGCGAAATCAGCATGGGCAGTCCGCCGACCGTGGGTTTTCCGGCAGCGCGCGCAAGCCGCAGAAACTTTGTCTCGGCAGGGGTGTATACAATATCCGCCGCAGCCGAGAGCTTTTCGTAAAAGCGCCCGTCTTCAATGACAGTCTCCTCGACCTCGGGCCACATGCCGACACTCGTGCACTGGATTGCGAGATAATTTTCGCCGGGGAGCTGCTCCCAGGCATCCAAGCAATCCGCAAGGACAGGCAGTTCCGGCGCTATGCCCCGCACAGCTTCGGCGAGCGCCTCCGCCCTCTCCTTGTTCCGGTTCAAAATCACGAGCTCGGCCGCCCCCGAGAGCGCCGCGAGCACCGCCGCGCTCCGCGCGGCACCGCCTGCGCCGAGAATGAGGAGCTTGGCGCCCCGAATCGAAAGTCCCTTCCGTAAGAGCATGCTTTCCATGCCCGCGATGTCCGTATTGTGCCCCACATAACCCGCTTCTGTGCGGACAAGGGTGTTCACCGCACCGATGAGACGCGCCTCTTCGCTGAGATCGCTTAAGTAGGGGATGACCGCCTCCTTGTAGGGTACGGTCACATTGAGCCCCGCAATGCCGAGGGCGTGTGCGCCGGCCAGCGCGGCCTTAAGGCACTCCGGGCGCTTTACTTCAAAGGGCAGATAAGCCGCATTCTCCCCGCAGTAAGCGGCGAGCGCGTTCTGGAAGCGCGGTGAGAGACTGTGCCCGATGGGGTTTGCCAGCAGGCCGAACACCTTGGTCTTCGCGTCAATCATGCGCCTTTCCCCTCGCCCTTTCTCTCCGGTAGTACCAAAGGAAGGGGCGCTCAATGAGACGCTTTACGAGAATTTGAATCTCCTCCTTCGGCTCCATGGGTTTCACCAGGAGACTGTGCATGCCGGCGCGGTTGGCGCCCCAGATATCCGTGAAGAGCTGGTCGCCGATTGCTATGGTCTCTGCGGGCGCGGTTCCCATGCGCGCCATCGCACGGCGGTAACCGTAGCGCCGCGGCTTCAGCGCGCGTTCCACATAGGGAAGATTCAGCGCCGTCGCAAAGGGCGCAATCCGCGGCCCTTTGTTGTTGGAGACCAGGCAGATGCGAAACCCCGCTGTCTTTAAGCTGCGAATCAGCGCGCGGCAACGCGCATCAACCGGCGCATCCGGCGGCACCAGGGTATTGTCGATATCAAAGATGATGCCGCGTATACCGCGCGCCGTCAGGCTCTCGAAGGGAAAGTCATAGACCGAGTTCACCTCATCCTCGGGAAAGAAGGCTCTCATGCCTGCTCCTTCTGCGCGATGAGCTTGTTGATCTCCGACATGAAGGTGTTCACGTCCCCGAATTCCCGGTAGACCGAGGCAAAGCGCACATAGGCGACCGGATCCACCTGCTTTAACGCTTCCATGACCATTTCGCCGATTACGGTCGAGGGAATTTCCCTCTCCTCGCGGTTAAAAAGTGCGGTCTCTATGCTATCTGTCATCGCTGTAATCTGCGCGGAGCTGATGGGGCGCTTATGGCAGGAGCTCACAATGCCGCGCTCAATCTTCGCGCGGTCATAGGCCTCTCTCGAATCATCCTTCTTGATAATCATGAGCGGCATGGTCTCCGGCTTCTCATACGTCGTGAAGCGCTTGCCGCAGCGCTCGCACTGGCGGCGACGGCGAATGGTCGCATTCTCATCCGCCGGGCGGGAGTCAATGACGCGTGTGTCCGGCGCATTGCAAAATGGGCATTTCATCTCTCTTTTTCCTCCGTGAGACCTTGCTCTTCATAGTAGCGCAGCGCACCCGCGTGCAACGGCAGGGGCAAATCCTCGAGATAAAAGGACTTGTCTTCCGCGCCCGCAAAACACGGATTCGTTGCGGCGAGTTCCGGCAGCGACTCATATAAGAGTTCCGTCAGTCGATAAACCAAATTTTCATCCATATCCGCGCGCACACAGAGCAGACATTTTACACCGAAACTCGGGATATCCTCCTCCTGTCCGGGATAGCTTCCCTTCGGGATGACAGCCGGAAAATATTCCGGCTCTTCCGCGAGTATTTTTTCGAGATCTGCGCTCTCATAGCGGAGTAAAACACTCTCCTTTGTCGACGCCAGTTTTTTGAGTCCGGGCGTCGGCACTCCCGCGAGGGCGTGCACCGCTTTTGCCTCTCCCCGCCCTACAAGTTCCGCGCCGCGGCCTATGCCCGCGTAGTAGTACTTTCCCTCCTCGGGGAAACGGAGCTCAGAGAGCACCGCCGCGGAAGCGCGCTCGGTCGAAGAGTCCTCGGGACCTATGACAATCGCGGCTCCCTTGAGATCCGCGACCGTGTCGATTCCGCTCTCCCGGAGCGCCATCCAATGACTGACACTCGGGTAAATCGCCGCGATACTGCGGAGCTCTTCGCCGCCCGCCTCCTCGTGCGCTTTTGCCGCGATATCCGCGGTGATGAGCGCCAAATCCACCTCGCCGGAGAGCAGGGCTCTCAGGTTCCCGGGTGAACCGGTGGAGGCCTTTAAGTTAAAACGAAGTCCCTCGTCCCGCTCCGTAATTGCCGCCGCAAGCTCCGAACCGTTCGCATACATGCTGCCGCCCGCATCCGCCGTTCCGACCGTGAGCCAAGTCGCCTTCGCCTCCCCTTTTTTCCGCACAGCACAGGCAG
>CAUVLB010000067.1:0-6340 GCA_963552595.1 uncultured Stomatobaculum sp.
GCAACCCAGCCGTACTGCGGGACGGACGGCAGGGTAAAAAACATACGCCAGCCGCCGTAGACCACAATAATGATTCCCACGATCCAAGCGAGATACATGGGCTGCTTTTCCTTCGCGCTGATATTTGTCTCATCCGGCGGTGTATACAACGGAATCTTCTCGGTAATCAGTTTGAATTCGTGTTTCTCGTACATGTTATTTCACTCTCTTGCCCAGAAGATAGGCGGATGCAATGAAGAGTAACAGGAAGGCAAGCGCAATGCTCGCATAGGTCTCACGGCTGCGCTCATCAAGCGACTCCTTGACGAAACCGTTCAGATAGTCATCCATGTAGAGATCCAGCCACTTGCCGTGCCCCTTAATCATATCCTTGAGTCGCACCAGTTCTTCCGCATAGGTTTCGCGGTTTCGGTCTATCATATAACCGTGCCCCTCTTCCACCAGTGCAAGCTGATGGTTCTCCAAATAGACCTCCCTCCAACGGCTGCGATCTCTCTTCGAAGCATTGCCCAGATAGGCCACGGTATTGTCGATGAACTGCATAACATTTCGGTCAGAGAAAATCCCCTTGCGAAGTTCACAATAGCGACGCACGACTCTCGCATTGAAATCCGGGTCCTGAACCATGCGCTCAAACCACGGGCGCTCCGGCATAACCATGTACTCCGCGCCGCCTGCCGCAAACTTATAGTTGTCCCAGCAGTTATCATAGTCCCAGAGCGGTCCCATGGTAAGCTGGTGCGCCGGGTCTTCGTAGTAATAGGTCGAGTTGTCGCCCGAGTCGTAGTTCATAAAATACTCATTGATGACAAAGTAGTCGACAAAGCTCTGCAAATTGATGAGGTGCGGATAGCTCAGGAATTGACGGTAATTATCGCTGTAGAGCGTCTTCTCGATTTCTGTGAGCTGGGTCTCCAACTTCTGTATGACCTCCGGTGTCAGCAAATCCTCTTTCGGATACTTGATCGTAAACCAACCGTAGGTGAGCTGTTGATCCGATGCCCAGGTGGAAAGCGTAGTTCTGGTTCCGTCCGCGCGGTCGCGCAACAGAATGACGGCCGGACGTTTGTCTCTCGGGTTGAAGTCCTGGATGTCAACATGTCCCTTGCCCTGCTTGACCGGCTCGGTCAAGAGGTAGAGGCCGCGATAATTGTAGTTGTCACCCTCCTTGATAAACATCTCAACAAAGCGGCACTCCGGCGTAAACGGCATGAGCTGTCCCGCGAGATTGTATGCAGTGTAATTGCGAATCTGGCTCGCGTCCAGAATACTGTTCGAGAGTATCCAGTCCTCATCCGCATCCATGCCAAGCAGCGGCGCTTCCAGCTCGTTGCCTTCATCGTCCAGCAGCTTAATGCCGTACTGCTTTTTCAGGAAGGAACGGGAGGAGGCACCGCGAAGCTTAATTTTACCGTGGTTTACAAAGGAGGGAGCATCCGTGATCTTATTGTGGTCGTTTGCATTGTCGATCAAACTGAAGCTCACCGGAATCCAGGGATCCGTGACATTCGGATCCCGATATTCACGTCGTTGTGTGGGGCCGACCATCTGGTAGATATCCTTCGGCTCGTCTCCGTTCATGTCGAGGACAACAATCGGCAGATGCGTCTCAAAGCTCGCGATATCGACGCTGCCGTCTCCCGGCATACTGTCCGGACCCAGGCTGCTGTCCGCGTTCTTATGTACTTCATGCTGGTAGCTGCGGTACTGCACCGAGAGGGCCGCTTTGACATAGGAGAAGACAAAGACAAAAATCCCGAGCAGAGCTGTGATGATGCCCGCCGCCACCAGTGTTTTTCTTGTTGGCATTCTCATTGTACCGCCCGATTAGCGCGTAATCTCGTCGTTCTGGCAGACGAGGTGAACCGCCTCAACGCCCTCCAACTGAAAGAGCACATCCTTGATTTCTCTGCCCTCGTGCTTCTGCAGGCACTTCTCGCGAAGCTTACCGGAAATCTCATAGATGAGTTCCGTTCTCTCCTTCTCCGAGTTGTCCACACGGAACTGCGCCTTGTGCTCATAGTACTCGTTGATGGCCTTCATAACCTCCTCACCCTTGCCGCTGCCGCGAACAATCAGGAGGTAACGATCGTTGGAGCGCACATTGCCGAGCACGAGAAGTACGAGGAAAATCACACCCGAACCGATTCCGGCAATCTTAAAGTCCTGAATACCGCAGCAAATACCCGCCGCGATGCACCAGAAAATATAAGCCGTGTCTCTGGGATCCTTGATAGCCGTACGGAAACGGACAATCGAGAGCGCACCGACCATACCGAGGGATAACGCGACGTTATTTCCGATAACACTCATGACCAGCGTTGTCACAATGGTCAGCATAACCAGAGACACATTGAACTTTGCGCTGTAGACGGTGCCTGCGTGCGAAAACTGATAACTGACAAAGATGACAACCGCGATGATGATGGCTGCGATGAAGCTCATCAGAATCTCGCCGGTGGACAGGGTCCCCGACTGCGCGGATAAATACTGATACAGTGCGTTTCTCATAATTCTCCCCCTTTACATTCTGCCGATGACCGGCAATAAACCGTAGCGTCTGCCCGCAAC
Source organism: uncultured Stomatobaculum sp. (assembly GCA_963552595.1). GTDB lineage: Bacteria > Bacillota > Clostridia > Lachnospirales > Lachnospiraceae > Moryella. The sequence continues at coordinate 2,572 of CAUVLB010000067.1, forward strand.
ATACTTGGAATAACTCTCCTCCGTGAGGTCGGCGAGTTGCAGTGCATCTTTAATGTAGCCAAGCAAAAAGTGATTATACTTCACTTCCAGTACTTCAAAGCTCTGACTGTCCGCAGGATAAAACAGCGCCGGACTCTTCGAGAATAAATCGAAATTCCCCTCCGCAGTCTCAACATGGCTGTCAAAGGTGATGCGTATGCTATTGACAGGAACCGCAAAGGCCCTTCGCTGATATTGAATCAGGGCCACCGGGCGATACTGCTCTTTGACCATAATGCCGTAAATATTCTTTGCGAGTTCCGAACCTTCCCGAAGCAGGCAGTCATAATTACCGGCTATCATCTCATATGCCTGCTCCCGTGTGATGCTGAGAGAAAGCTTGTGCTGATTCTCACCCTGCTTCTGCTTGAGCTCAAGCTTTGCCTTTTGATCGTCAGGACTGTAGATGCGAATGCGTATCTTCTTTCGGTACTCAATGCCGTCCATCTTATCGATGAAGTCCTCGTTGTAAAACGAGTCGAAGTAGAGGGAGCGCACGTTATAGGGCTCATAGCCCTGAAACGGATCTCCCGGCAAGAGAAAGCGCAGTCGCCCGTAAAGATCTTCGGCGACCTTGACCGGCAAGACAAATTTGCGTTCCACACGGCTGACTTCTGCCGCTATGCTCATTGGCTTCTCTCCTCCTCTCTCACTGTCCGGCGGGATCCTGCCCCTGCCCGATGACATCTTCATCTCCGTTTTCTGCCGCCTTCGGATCTTCGATATAGAAGGGCGTACCCTCGTTTGTAAAGTTATCCAGCGCAAGCGCCACAAAGACATAGTCAAAGTGCTTTTCGTTCAGCATATTCTGAATGCTGCCCTCGCCGGTCGGACTGAAGTGCAGGGACCAGAGCAACTCAATGCGCGAGAACATCGGCGAAAGGAAGGTTGCAACCGGCGAAGTATAGGAATCTCGGATAAAGAGCGCCGTGGGTCCCTCCGGATTCAACTTGTTGTCAATCTGGTCAAAACGCACGACACCCTGCAGGTAGCCGTTGTTCATCTCCCGCTCGTAGAGATCGGCTTTGTCCAGATAATGACGCGAAATCAGCGCCTGCTCCATATCGCCCTCGGAGGTCATATCTTTTCCGCCTCGATAGCGGGAGTAATAGCGATACTTGGTGTCGAACTTCGGGAAGATGAAACTGTAATCATCCAATTCCCTCGAGTAAAGCTGACCCGCATCTCGACCTTGGGAACCCATGTAAATATTTGCATAGGTCTCGACTGTATAGTTGTTGAGGTCTCGGTAGAAGCCGTCCGGATCCAAATTCGCTTCATACTTCCGGTTCAGATGCTCTATGATTTTTCCGGTCGCATAGAAGGCGGAAGGTACTGTCCAGTGGTGGTCCGTGCGATAAAAAATATCCGTCGCCTTCATATCGGCTTCCCGGAACACCTCGCGCACATCAATGTAGTCCACATCATAGCGCCGGAGGTAGCGCAGCACCTCATCGCCGTACGCATTGTAATTGTTGTAGGGAATGCCGTAGTAGCCTCGAGACCAGTCCTCGCGATACTTGGTCGGATACATGATGACCACAAGCTTGGTTCCCTTATCTTTTAAGCTGTCTTGCAGGCGCCGCATTCGACCGGCAATACCGGGCGCGCTGAGGTTCGAGGTATTATAGAAGTTTCCCGCGTAGAGCACGGAGTCCTTGTCGCGCACATACTTGAACGAGTTCTCCTCATTCTTTCCGAGGGCGCGATACACGGTTCCGTAGATTTCATTCCAGCGGTGTCCGCCGACCAGGGTCTGCGAGAGCACACCATCCAGCTGTCGCGTGTAGTTTTTTAATTCGGAAGCTGCCGTGGGACGCGAAATCTGTTCGATTTTATCCCGGAGCACTCCCCTCTCCCGGTATAAATTCAACGCTGAGAGCGAAAAAAGACCCGTGAGAAAGAGCGCCGAGAAGACTGCTTGATATCGTTTCATCTTATCGTCTGCTCCTTAGAAGTTGAAGTAAATGAACGGGTTGTAACCTCCCTTTGCAAGAATTGCAACGGAGAACAGCATGCAGGCACCGAGCCCGATGACATAGACTACAGCGCAGCTTCGGTAAAAAATTTCATGTCCCTCGCTGTCCTCGGTCTTCTCCAAAATATAGTTGCGAAGCGGAAGCGCACACAGAACGGCTGCAATCAGCGAAATGCCGTACTCCTTTAAGAACATGGGAACCGCCGGACTGTAGAAGCCGTTGCCGCCGAGTCCAAACAAGTCCGCGAAAAAGAGGGACATCTGCTCTCCTGTCTCGCAACGGAAAATAACCATGGCAAAAACGGTAGCAACAATCACATAGACATGGCGCAATATCTCGTGGCCTTCTCGCTCATCCAGGCGGAACGCAATCTCGAACACGATTAATATGAAGAAATAGAGTCCCCACCAGATATAGGTCCAGTTCGCGCCGTGCCATAGACCGGTCAAAAGCCAGACGATGAAAAGGTTTCGTATCATCACGTCTTTTTTCTTGGTATTGGCACCGCCGAGCGGTTTGTAAACGTATTGGCTAAACCAGGAAGCCAAGCTGATGTGCCAGCGCGTCATGAACTCTCGAATGGAACGACTTACGAAGGGATACCGGAAGTTTTCCGAGAAGCGGAAGCCGAACATAAGACCCAAGCCAATCGCCATGTCGGAGTATGCGCTGAAGTCGTAGTAGAGCTGGAACATATAGCTCACTGCACCGAGCCAGGCAAGAAGCATGGGCACCGGTATGGTGGTATCCCCGCCCTTGGTCATATTGAATACCGTGTCTGCGATGACCGCGAGATTATTTGAAATCAGGATTTTTTTACAGAACCCCTCCGAAAAGCGGCAGATACCTTCCGTCAACATACTGAAGTCCGTGTGACGGTTCTTAATCTGCTCCGCGATTGCCGAGTACTTGACTATGGGTCCCGCAATGAGCTGCGGGAAGAAGGCAACATAGAGCGCTAAGTCGAGAAGATTTTTCTGCGGCTCCGCACTTCCCATGTAGACATCAATGACATAGGACAGGGCCTGGAAGGTAAAGAAGGAAATGCCGATGGGAAGAACAATGTTCGGATAGGGTAAAAAGGCACGCTCCATGATGCCGTTCACGGTCTCAACCACAAAACCGGCATACTTAAAGACGCCGAGCATGCCGAGGTTTAGTACACAGGCTGTAATCAGCACCAAGCGCCGAGCCTTCGTATTCTCTTTTTGAAGAAACATCAACATGAGGCCGAACAGCCAGTTGAACGTGATGGATGCCAGCATCAAGAGTACATAAATCGGTTCACCCCAGGCATAGAACATAAGGCTGGAAACAACCAGCCAAATATTCTGCAGCGGGCGAGAAAACGCAAGTAGATAATAGACTAAAAAAGTAATCGGCAAAAAATAAAGCAAAAAAGTAATGCTCGAAAATACCATGCGTCTCCCCTTTATTACGGTGATTTATAGCTGTCTTCTAAGCGTCACGCGGTCATGCCCCCGTGTGCTGTTTTTGTCCCGGTACATATTGTGATCGGCCTCTTTGATGGCCTCTTCGACAAAGCGCTCTCTCGCGCGCCAAGCAGTCCCCATAGCCGCCTTCGGGGTAGTATTGGCCGAAAGCGCCTGCTGCAATTCCTTTGCGCGTGCGCGGAACTCTTCTTTCTGAAGTCCGGATTCCAAAATCACAAACTCATCTCCGCCGGCGCGGTATATATGTTCGCGCGGGAAAAAGGCGGCGAAAAAGTCCACCGCCCGTCGGAGCATTTG
>CAUVLB010000068.1:0-6333 GCA_963552595.1 uncultured Stomatobaculum sp.
GTCGTGAGAAACAGGAGCTCGTTCTCCGTCTTTGCAACCGCGAGTCCCGAGTAGTTTTCCGAACTCTCGAGCGCATTGTTAAACCAGTCCCGCGCCGCCTGCTCGTGGGTCACCGATACCACCGAGGCATCGGCGCTGTCCGCGAGTTTCCGAAGGGTTCCCGCCATCTGGCGCAGGTCGCTCAGCTCATAATTTCGGCTCTCCAGCACCTGCTCCACCTGCTCGCGGACATTCTTATTTTCGACCGCTGCGCTCTCTTCCCCGCTGCCCTCCGTGTTCTCGACGGGGGAGCTGAGCTGCTCGTTTGTCTCGACCGCACCCTCGCTCTCATCGCGCTCGATGCGCACGCTCTCTTTTCCCGATGCAGCCTTCCAACGCCTCGCAATCATGGGGCAAGCCGCACAGGCAACCACCGCCGCGCCGAGCGCAAAACCGGCACCGGCGAGCGCTGCCTTTCCGGCCAGCCCCATCAGTTTTTTTCTTTTCTGTTTTTTTTCGGCGATATGCTGTGTGATAAACTCATCTTCCCGCATAAAGCTCCCTCCGCCGCTGATTGTATGATAGTCCAGTTGATTTTGCGTGCGCCGCGCGCTCCGCTAAACGCCCGTATTTTCATGATTTTTCAATCTGATATCACGCGGAAAATCTGCGCAATACGCCCCGGTTAGTAACACATTAGTAGCGCACGGTTACTCCTATCATGCGCCAAAGTGAATGCGTTAGTAACACTCTCTCAGTCCGAAATTTTTCCCAAAACGCCTGTTTTTACAGTATATCATCAGCCAAAGGATTTGACAAAAAGAAGGGAGCGGGCTTTCGTCCGCTCCGGTCCACTCTTACCTAGGCCACTCGCCCTCCCGTGTCACTTCTGTTTCTGATTCTCTATGAACTCCCTCATAAGTCTCTGGATAGCCTCAGCTTGGCTTACCCCGGCGCTGTCACACGCCTGCTTAAACTCTTCATACTGCTCCTCTCTGAGTGCTATCTTTGATAGCCCACGTGTGTTTTTCGGAGTGCGCACCGGTACATCAAAAAAGCACAGCCGTTATGACTGTGCTTTTGTTGCTGTTATTTAGTTGGTTTCGCTGTGGTCCAGTTATCAGGTAGATGACACGGGGTCAGATATTGATTGGTTATCTCAACAAGTCTGGCATAGATAGCTTGAATCTCCGGAGGCGCATCCGGGCGAATGCCCCCTCCTTTAGCGGCGTAGGGCATGACCATATCAAACATTCGCTCCTCTTCTTCGGTGAACTTGATTCTCATTCAAACCTCCTTTCCCGCTTTATGCATCTTTGCATCGCTGCTGATTCCAGTGCATTCTTCATCTCAAATTCTGCTTCTACTTCGTCAAAGCGATGTGCTAGGGACATTCCGCCTGCATATTCGCTAATCTTTGCGGCTTGTTCGGCATCAGTAACACCCAAACGCGCCATCCTCTTTCGACACTTTTCTGCAAGCCAAGCGATATAAGCGCTCTCGTTTTCACGCGTTATTGTCCAGCCTTCTCGAACAGCGTCATATGCCTGATGTCGGTGCCACATTTCATGAATAATCACACCCAACCGCTCTTTTGGCGAAACATTGTCCCGATCCCAGATGTATTTTACGGTATTATCTACGAGGTCATACGCATCTGCCGCGCCATGCAACTCATCCACCGCCACTATAATCAGCGTCGGCATCTCTGTCAAGGGAACGCCAAACATTCGCATAGCTTTTCCCGTGTCTTGATAAAAAATATGGAGCTCCTTGGGCTTAATACCCACACGCTCTGACACATAGACCGGGGAGGCATAGGTCACGATTCTATCTGCCACAACCCACTTTTCCCAATTCGGATCTTTCGCACTCCTCTGTGGATACGCTCCCCCTTTTTCCCGATCCAGCCTCCTGTATTCCTGTGCCCTGACTTCAAAGCTTTTCTGCCGGATTTTACGTGTCGTCTTCTCCATCCTATACGTCAAAAAGCAGCGGCAGTTGATATCCTCTCCCGCTACATTCGTCTGCCCGGGAGCGGGATCTCTACGCCGTCCATTGCCGCGTGATTGTAAAAGCCCGGCTTGCCGTTCTTCCAGCCTTTCTTTGTCTTATATCTGCGGTTCGGCCGGACGCGCTCTTCCTTTGAAGATTCCGTACCGCTTGCCGAGAAGCTCTGCGGCTTTCAGCCGGTCTTTCGCGGCTACATCAATCGACGTGATATCCTGCATGCCGTCGCCGACAAGCTGCAGTGTCTGCTCGCCGCGCATGATGGATGTGGGATACTCTAAGACCTCTTGCGCGTTCGCGACCTTTGCGGAGTGCAGCTCTTCCGGTAGCTCTTTCAAGTACGCTTGTACCTGAGGCTTTTTCATAAGGTTGTGCTCACCACCGTAAAGCTCTGTTTTGAGTATCCCGCTCGGATGGCTGCCTGCGAGGCGTTGCCGTCAATCAGATACTCTTCACAAAATCTTCGCTGTCGCTCGGTTAATCGTCTCGATACACTCATTAAGAAGCTCCTTTCTTAGAAACAAAAAAATCCCGGCAGGCAGGAGCTTGCCTGTCCATCCCGAGATCAGGCTAGGAGAGCCCCGCCGGGAAATAAAAAAGGCGACGGAACTCCGTCACCTTCTTTGCTCTACACCATAGCACAGTCGGCATATAACATTCACTATAAAAGCACTGCTTCCGAAACGAGCGCCGCAGTTTGTGCTATACTGTATCGGGAGAAGTTTCCCCTATAGAATCAAAGCATAACCCGCTCTGCCGAAACGCGGGAGAAACGGATGAATCCAACGCATGAACAGCAAAACCCTACATACTTTGGAATTTGATAAAATCATTGCCCTGCTCGAAGAAAGAGCCGTGAGTGCGCCCGGAAAGGCACTCTGTCACGCACTCGAGCCCATGACCAATCTCGGGGAGATAGAGCGCGCCCAGGCGGAGACCGAGGCCGCGCTTTCCCGCATTCGCATGAAGGGCGAACTGCGCCTCGCGGGTCTCCGCGATGTGAGTCCTTCGGTGAAGCGCCTCGATGTCGGCGGCACACTGAGCACTTCCGAACTCTATGCGATAGGCGCTCTCCTTGACTTAAGCGAGAGAGCGCGGAACTACGGCGCCCATGAGGAAGAAGAGGAAAATCCGGACGCCCTTGAGTCCGCCTTCACGGCGCTCTCTCTCCTGCCTCGCGAGAACCGCGAACTAAAGCGCTGCATTCTCTCCGAGGAACTGGTATCGGACCACGCAAGCCCCGAGCTTGCCCGCATCCGCCGCCAGATGAAAACCGCGGATGAGCGCATGCACAGCGCTCTCCAAGAAGAGATTAACCGCCACAAGAGCTATCTCATGGACACCATCGTGACCATGCGCAACGGCAGCTACTGTCTCGCCGTAAAGAGCGAGTTTAAGACCAAGCTTCCGGGTGTGGTGCACGACCAGAGTTCCACCGGCTCCACGGTCTTCATTGAGCCCCTGGTCGCGGTGCGCTTAAACAACGAGTACCGCGAACTCACGCTCGCGGAGCAGCAGGAAATCGCAAAAATACTCGCGTCTCTCAGTGCCCTGCTCGCCCCGTTTACGGCGGAGCTCCTCGCAAACCAAAAAATACTGGCAACGCTTGACTTTGTCTTTGCAAAAGCGCGGCTCGCCTCTTCGATGCAGGCCTCGAAGCCGCTCTTTAACACCGAGCGCATTGTGGAAATCAAAGACGGACGCCACCCCTTAATTCCGAAGGACAAGGTGGTTCCGATCAGCATATGGCTCGGGCAGGAATTCAGCCTCCTCATCATCACCGGACCGAACACCGGCGGTAAGACGGTCTCCCTAAAGACTGTGGGCCTCTTCACCCTGATGGGACAGGCGGGGCTCCACATTCCGGCCTTCCAGGGCAGCCGCCTCGCTGTGTTCCGCGATGTGTTCGCGGACATAGGCGACGAGCAGAGCATAGAGCAGTCGCTCTCCACCTTCTCTGGTCACATGAAGAATGTGGTCGAGATACTCGAAGCCGCGGACGGCGATTCGCTCTGCCTCTTCGACGAGCTCGGCGCGGGCACGGATCCCACCGAGGGCGCGGCGCTTGCCATTGCGATTCTCTCTTTCCTGAAGAACATCGGCGCGCGCACAGTTGCAACCACGCATTACAGTGAGCTCAAAGTCTACGCGCTCACCACGAAGGGCGTAGAGAACGCGAGCTGTGAATTCGATGTCGCGACCCTGCGCCCGACCTACCGCCTCTTAATCGGTATTCCGGGAAAGAGCAATGCCTTTGCGATTTCCAAGAAGCTCGGGCTCCCGGACTACATCATTGAGGACGCAAAGAATCACATCGAGCAGAACGATGCGGCCTTTGAAGATCTCTTATCCCGCCTCGAGGCAGATCGCCGCACGATTGAAGCCGAGCGGAAAGAAATCCTGGCCTACCGCGCAGAAATCGAAGAACTAAAAACGCGGCATGAAAAGGCAGATCAGAACCTCGACGAGCGCAAGGAGCGCATCCTCGAAAAGGCGCGCGCCGAGGCAGAGCGCATACTCGCAGAGGCAAAGGAGAGCGCAGATCAGAGCATACGCCGCATCAATCGCCTGAGTGCGGACTCCGGCCTGCTCCGTGAGCTCGAGAAAGAGAGAAGCGGTCTCCGCGACAAGTTAAAGTCGGTCGAAAAGACCGCGCCGAAAAAGAAGGCCGTGAAGGCGGCAAAGCCCGCGGTACTTCACATCGGCGACTCGGTCCGCGTGCTCAGCATGGATCACGAGGCCATTGTCTCGACCCTGCCGGATAAGAATAACCGCCTCTTTGTGCGCATGGGCGTACTCCGCACCCAGGTTTCCGCAGACGATGTGGTACTCATTGAAGAGGAGGCAGCTGTGTCGAAGGGCGCGAAACAAAGCCGCAGCGGCGGCGAGCCGAGTTTCGGCAAGGCCTCTCACATCTCCCCCGAGATCAATCTGATCGGAAAGACGGTAGATGAGGCGCTCGGCGAGCTCGACAAATACTTGGACGATGCCCTGCTTGCGCACCTGAATTCCGTCCGCGTGATTCACGGGCGCGGCACCGGCGCGCTGAAAAAAGGTCTGCTCGCCTGGCTCAAAAAGCAGCCCTATGTCAAGAAATTCGAGGATGCCCACTTTGATGACGGCGGCGAGGCCGTTACCGTGGTTACCTTCCGATAAACCGCAGAAAGGAGTCCCTTTGGCAGGAAAACAGAAAATACTGATTGTTGATGACGACGATAACATCGCAGAGCTCATCTCCCTCTATTTAGAAAAGGAGTGTTTCGAGACCCACATCGCCGCGGACGGTGCCGAGGCGCTGACTCTCTTCCGCAGCCTAACTCCGGATCTCGTGCTGCTGGATCTCATGCTCCCCCATGTGGACGGCTACCAGGTGTGCCGCGAGATTCGCAAAGCCTCACAGACGCCTGTCATCATGCTCTCCGCCAAGGGCGAGGTCTTTGACAGGGTGCTCGGGCTTGAGCTCGGCGCCGATGACTACATTATTAAGCCCTTTGAACCGAAGGAACTCGTCGCGCGGGTTCGCGCCGTGCTGCGCCGCTACCGCCCGCAGGAGAACACTCCGCCCGAGCGCGCGGAGACAGAGATTGTTCGCTGTGAGGATTTGGAAATCAGCCTCACCAACTACGCGGTTCGCTATGAGGGACGTGCCGTCGAGATGCCGCCGAAGGAGCTTGAGCTCCTCTTCTTCCTGGTATCCCACCCGAACCAGGTCTTTACGCGCGAGCAGCTCCTGGACCATATCTGGGGCTATGAGTACGCGGGCGATACGCGCACGGTCGACGTGCACATCAAGCGACTTCGCGAGAAGTTAAAGGATAAGCCGAGCTGGTCCATCGCCACGGTCTGGGGTGTCGGCTATAAATTTGACCTGCGCGCATGATGAAGCGGCTCAAACGTTCCCTCTACCTCAAATTTCTGCTCGGCTACCTGCTCTTCGGCGTGGCCGGTTTTCTCGCCGTGTCTACGCTCTCCGCTCGGCTCACCGAGAACTATTTAATCAAGAGCCGCGCGCGAACGCTCTATGACGAGGCGAGCCTCATTGCCGCGGCCTATTCGGGCGTCTACGACGGCAAGTCCCTCCCGCTCCAGAGCGCCTATCCCCAGCTTGAGGCTGTCGCAACCTACCTGCAGGCGGAAATCTGGATTATGGACAGAAACGGCAACATTGTCCTCGACTCCGCCCACAGCTGGGACGGGCGCGTCATCCCGGACTTTGACCCGACGGCAACCGGCAGCCGCTCGTATATGGTCGGCTCCTACTTCGGTTCCTTCCCGCGCACCGTGCTCAGCGTCTCCGCACCGATTGCCGGGAACTACCGAACCTACGGCTATGTCGTGATTCAT
>CAUVLB010000069.1:0-6257 GCA_963552595.1 uncultured Stomatobaculum sp.
GGGAAGCCCTTGGCCGCCGCGCTGCGAACGCCGCCCGCGCCGTCGCGGTGCAGCACCGCTTCGCCGTGGGCCTTTCCGACTTCCCCTGCCTTTAATTCGGCAAGCTCCTGCCGCAGAGTATCGCCGACCAGATTTTGTACTTCATCCAAAATCGCCTCGGCGCTGAGCTTGCCGTTTTTGGCATAGAGGAGCCCTGCGCCGGCGGAGAGAAGCCCCAGAGTAAAGACAGCGCCCTTATGCGTGTTGACACCGCCGGTCGCCGCATACATCTCATGTTCGGCGCGTTTTCCGATTTCACGGAGCAGCGGAAAGAGCGCGACTTCTGTTTTGCGCGCTGCGTTCGGCAAAGCAGGAAACGTGAAGCAGCTTTGGTAACTTACGAGCGCCATTTCCCGCAGGAAGGGACTGATTGCGGCGGTGCTCAGGATAAAGTCCTCGAATTTCATATCCGCGTGCGCGCCGGAATCGATGCGGTCCACAAGTCCCGGCTTCGGCGCGGCGTAGACTTCGTCGAGTAAAGAGGCTGCCGCATGGTTTTCGAGCGCGGAGAAGAAGGACTTGGAGAGCGGAAAGGCCTCGCGGAGCAGCGTTTCGCAACGGGAAAAGAGCGCCTCGACACTGTGGGCGCGGCTTCTTGCGCAGACTACGGCTGCCTCCTCGCAGAGCAGGCAGCGGCGGGGCGGCAGGGAAAAATCCTCGCGGGATAGTTTCCGTCCCTCGCGGTCCAGCACGTCGATGTCAAAGAGACGTGCGAGCGGCTCGCTGTCCTCGAGCGAAACCGCGAGGCGCTTCACGGCCTCGGGCGGCGCACCGACCAGACAGAGCCAAGTGTCCCCGCTCACGCGGCGCAGTTCGCGCGGCAGGAGGATCGCATGGCCCTCGCGTTGTAAGAGCTCCGTGAGCCGCTCTTTGCCGAAGAGAAAGCCGCTACGAATGAGCGGCGTCTGCTTCACCGCGCCCGGAATGTTCATGCCGAAGGAGAGAAGGGCGGTCGGCGCGGGAAAGAAAGCGGCCGCCGCGAGCATTTCGTTCTGGACTTGCACGCGCTCGTCGCGCGCCCGCATCATATCTTCGACGCTCACGAGGTAGGGGGTAAAATCGGACATGGGTCTCCTTTCTCAGGAAGAAGCCTCGGGCATTTTGAGTTCATTCCAATGGGCGCTAAGCCACTCGGCCGTGACCGGGGGCACGAGAGACAGTACTTCCGGGCAGACGCCCTTTTCGCTAAGCAGGGCGCGCACCCGGGAGGCGCTGATCGGCGTAGCCCCCAGTTCACGCCGCGGCAGTTCGTCGAGCAAAATACCGGCGGGCGGCAAAATTTCCCGGAGCGCCCGGTTATAGCAGGCCGTTGTCGGATCCAGCGGTTCCGAGCCCACAAAGCGGACGGAAATGCCGAGCTTCGGGGCGAGGCAGCGCGCAAAGAGTGTGGCATCCAGTTCGCACTGGAGGGCGGCGGCATCCTCCCCTGCTTTTAAGAAATAAGTCGGGAAAGTGTTGCCGGAAATCATATAGGGGCCGCTCAAAAAGACATGTACGTTCGGCAGGTCTTTGACCCCCTCTTTGACCAGTTGAAGGCGAACTTCCGTCGGGAAAAGGGAGCGGTTTTCTTCGACCACAAAGAGGCAGAGCAGGTCTACCTTTGTCGCGGCGTATTCCACGAGCGCGCGGTGGCCGAGCGTAAAGGGATTACAGTTCATCACAATCGCGCCGACCGTTTTTCCATTGTGCGGCGGCAGGGCGGAGAGGACATTCTCCGCAAAGCGCTCGGGGCCGTCCGGTCTGTTTTCCAGTATGGCGAGCGCACCTGTCTCCGCGAGCAGGCGTAGGCCGCAGGAAGAAAAGAGCTGCGCCTTCTCGCGCCGCGTGATCACAAATAAATCAAAGTAGCCGCGCTGAAAGCGGTTCTCAATGAGAGCCGAGAGGAGACTGCCGAGCGCATTCTGCCCGCGCAGTTCTTCGCTGACCGCAAAGCACTTTAGGAGTGAAGCAGCGGCGCAGCCGCAGCCGACTAAGTTTTCGTTCGCGTCAAAGATACCGTAGGCCGTATCGAGATCCGGCTCCAAGCGAAGCGCATATTCGGCGAGAAAGGCACTGAGCTTTTCTCGCTCCGAGGGATAGGAGAGCAGTATCTCTCCGAGATGGTAATTGTCTGTCATACAGGGGACTCGCTTCCGAAATCTGTTTCCGTTTGCTGTTTCAGCATAGCATAAGAGCAGGGAAAACAAAACGCCGGGGAAGACTCCCCGGCGAAACGGAACCGTGTTCGGTTCCGGGTTTTATCTGTTCACTCAGTCCGCAAACTGAAAGGGTTTAATCTCGCGGACCACGTCCATGATGCTGCCGTCGCGCGCCTCGATGATACCGACCACGCGCTCTCCGAACTGCACGCGCTCCGGCTCTCCGGTCATCGCATAGGCAATGTCGCGGAGCTCTTCGATGCTCTTTAAGGGGAGACCCGAATCCTTCAGCGCGTCGATCAGATCCTGACGCTTCGGGTTAATCGCGATGCCGTAGTCCGTGATCACGACATCCACATCCTCACCCGGGGTCGTGACCGTAGTCACGTCGGTGCAGACCGAGGGAATGCGACCCTGCAGAATCGGGGTAATCACGATGGTGCACTTTGCGCCCGCCGCTGTGTCCGGGTGGCCGCCCTGCGCCCCGCTCACCACGCCGTTTGAGCCCACCACGACATTGCAGTTAAAGTTCACATCGACCTCGAGTGCCGCAAGAATCACGAAGTCAAGCTTGTTGACATAAGCGCCCTTGTTGAAGGGGTCCGCGTACTCGCCAGCCGTGATGTAGTGGTGGTTCGGGTTGGTCGCCGCGCTCTGAATCGCGTATTCGTCAAAGTCCTGGGTGTCCACAAGCGTGCGCACAAGCCCCTCTTCGAGGAGTTGGCACATCGGCTTCGTGATGCCGCCGACACCGAAGCTCATGTGGATGTTCCGCTCGCGCATGACCTCTGCGAGCGAGATGGTGCTTGCAATCGAAGCACCGCCGACACCGGTCTGGTAAGAGAAACCATCCTTAAAGTAGGGCGTGCGCTTCACGACCTCGGTGCAGTAGCTTGCCATGAGGAGCTTTCTCTGGTCGGAGGTCGGCTTTGCCGCACCCGTCGCAATCTTTGAGGGATCGCCGATTTCATCGACCACGACCACATAGTCCACGTAAATCTGGCTGATCTGGTGCGGCCAGTTCGGGAAGGGAACCAGGCAGTCCGTGATTGCGACCACCTTGTCCGCATAGAGGGCATCCGGTGCGGAGTAGGAGAGCACGCCGCAGTTTGCCTTGCCGCCGTTTGCGTTTAAGTTGCCGTACTCGTCCGCGGTCGGCGCGCCGATGAAGGCGATGTCAATGTGGGTCTCGCCGGACTCAATCGCGCGGACGCGGCCGCCGTGGCTTCGCATGATTGCGAGGCCCTGAAGCCGCCCCTCGGAGATGGCCTTGCCGATCTCGCCGCGCACGCCCGAGCTCTGAATGTTGGTGATGGTGCCGTCGTCTATCATGTAGACAATCGGGTTATTCTGGCTGCCCATGGAGGAAGCGCAGATGGTGATGTTCTTAATGCCGAGCTTATGGACTTCTTCCATGACCATGTTGAGAACCTTATCGCCCTCGCGGAAGTGGTGGTGGAAGCTAAGCGTCATGCCGTCCTTGATTTCGCACTTTAAGAGTGCGTCTTTGACAGACGGGAGAAGCTTCGAGCCCTCGGAATTGATGACGGGCTTGACACGTGCGCCGTCACGTCGAAATTCCTTGCCGTCCATTGCGTGCGAGCCGCGGAACACATCCTTGCCGGTCGCCTGTAAAATTTCTTCCGGAATATCTCTGCCGACTGCATTCTTCATTTAGAGCTCCCCCTTGTACACGCCGGATGCCTTGGCGAGCGCAATGACGCGCTGCGCGCCGTCGTAAAACGCAATGTCAATCATCTTGCCGTCCACCGTGAAGACGCCTATGCCTTCCTTCCGCTTGGAATCGATCTCACGGATTACCTTCTCGGAGAAAACAATCTCCTTCATGCTCGGGGTGAAGACCTCGTGGACTATGGGAATCTGGCGCGGGTTGATGATGGACTTGCCGTCAAAGCCCATGTCCTTAATGAGCATGACTTCCTTTCGGAAGCCCTCGAGATTGTCGAGGTCGGTCCAGACCGTGTCAAAGCACTGCACGCCCGCCGCGCGCGCCGCAATAATCATGTGCTGGCGTGCGCCCATGAGCTCCACGCCGGTGCCGGTGATCTTGGTCTGCAGATCCTTGGTGTAGTCACCGCCCGAGAGCGCAATGCCGATCATGCGCTCGGAGGAGGTGCACACCTCATAGGCATTCATGACACCCTTGGCGGACTCGAGCGCCGCCATTAAGAGGGTGGAACCCTCTGTGCGGTTAAATTCGCGCTCTGCGGCAAGGACAGCGTCCTCGACCGCCTTGACCATCTTGGCGTCCTCGGTCTTCGGGATGCGGAGCACGTCCGCGCCGCCCGCGACCGCGCAGCGAATGTCTTCCTTCCAATATTCGGTGTCGAGGCCGTTGATGCGCACCACGCGCTCACAGCCGCGGTAATCGACATTCTTTAGCGCCTGGTAGAGCGAAAAGCGCGCCGTATCCTTTGCGGTCACGGCGACCGCGTCCTCAAGGTCCAGCATCAGAGAGTCTGCGCCGTAGAGGTAGGGGTCTTTGATCAGAGAGGGCTTCTGCGCGTTCAAAAACATCATCGAGCGGCGCAGGCGCTTCTTATTCGGATGGCTCATCTCACAGCACCTCCCCAGGGAATGTTGTCGTACTGATCCGCGGCACGATACACAGCGCCCTCAATGCGCGCCTTAATCGTGCAGTCCAGTGCGCCCTTATCGACAATCGAGATTCTCACATTGTCGATGCCGAGATCCTTAAGGGTCTCGAGCGTCACCTTTTTGATCTGGTTTCCGAACTGGTGAATGACTGCGCTCTCCAGCGAAAAATCGACCTTGCCGTTGCCCGGTTCTACCGTGACCTGGCAATCGCTGGACTCGAGAGTGCCGGCGACCGCCGGCTTTTTGATCTCCATAGCTGCCTCCTTCTGCGTAACAAACAATTGTTTGAAAACATTGTAACTTTTGTTGGGTCTGGACTTCAAGGTAATAATTGGCTATGATAAGTATAGAGTTTTTGTTATAAATCTTGCCTCACAAAGGAGGGCACCATGAACGAACGTCAGATTAAGTACATGCTGACCATATTCCGGGAGGGTAGCATAAGCCGCGCCGCTGAGGTGCTCTATGTGTCCCAGCCCTCGGTGAGTCAGATGGTGCGAAAGGTGGAGGAAGAACTCCGCGCCGAGCTCTTTGTGCGGCACACGAACCCCATGGTTCTGACCCCGGCGGGGGAGTGCTACATGCAGGCGGCGCGCGCCATCCAGAGCATACAGCAGAACCTGGAGCGTCAGCTCGAGGAGATACGTCTCGGAACCCGCGGCAGCATACGCCTCGGCATGCCCCTGCAGCGCTCGCTGGAACTTCTGCCGGACATCTTTCCGCGCTTTCACGCGCGCTACCCGGCCGTGAACTTAAAGCTCACCGAGCTCGGTTCCGACGCGCTGGAAAGCATGCTCTTAAATCATCAGCTTGACTTGGCCTGTCTAACGACCAGCGCAAAGACCAACGCGCTGAACTATATCCTCATTAACCGCGAGGAACTGGTGCTGCTCGCCTCCAGAAATACGGCGCTCGCCGGGCGCATTGAGGAGGGCAGGCCCATAGACATACGCGAGGCCGAGGCAGAGTCCTTCATCAGCCTCCGCACCGGGCACTCGACCCGCATCACCCAGGACGGACTCTTCGCGGACGCCCACATCGCCCCCGACATCCTCTTCGAGACCGAGAGCATAGAAGTCGCGAAGCACGCGGTGGGGCCCTGTCAGGCCGTGTTCCTCTGTCCGAAGAACTACATCGATATCTCACCGGAAATCAAAAGGACCTGCGTGGTCTATCCGCTGATCGATGTGGAACAGGGGCGGCATTTCTATGTCTGCCATAGGAAGGATCAGTACCTCACGCACTACATGGTGGAGCTGATTCGGCTCTTAAAGCCGGACTTTGCCATGCCGCGAAGCGAGGAGTTTCCCGAGGTCTGAGCCCTGTCCGCTATCTCGCTTATGAAAGTAAAACGCTCTGCCGACCTGATATGTACCCTCTTTACTGGACACGAAAGTGTCACAGTGAGGAGGGTTTTATCATGCGCTATGATTATGAATTTAAGAAGATGTGTGTCGACCT
>CAUVLB010000070.1:0-6160 GCA_963552595.1 uncultured Stomatobaculum sp.
CTTTCTCATGGTGGTCGGCTTTATTTACATGGCGGAGGTCATCTCCGTCATCCTACAGGTCGGCTACTTCAAGGCGACCAAGGGGAAGCGTCTGTTTCGCATGGCGCCGATTCACCATCACTTTGAGCTGGGCGGCTGGTCCGAGACGCGCGTCGTCACGGTATTTACGATTGTCACGGTGATTTTGTCACTCGCAGCATGGATTGGACTCGGAGATTGAAAGGGGGAGACTCTATGAACGAAAAAATCATGGTCGCGGGTGCCGGAAAGAGCGGCATTGCGGCGGCAAAATTGATTCTGGAGACGGGCGGCGAGGTGCTGCTCTACGACGGCAACGAAGCGCTTCAAGAGGAGCGAGTGTTCGCCGAATTTCCGGAGGATGCGAGCCTCACCCTATGCTTCGGTGAGCTCGATGAGTCTCTGTTACAGGGCGTTCAGATTTGCGTGATGAGCCCGGGCATAGACCTTGAGACGCCCTTTGTGAAGACCCTGACCGACCGAAAGATTCAGCTCTGGTCGGAGATTGAGCTTGGCTTCCAGGTTGCCAAGGGACAGTTGGTCGCAATCACCGGAACCAACGGAAAGACCACGACGACGGCCCTGACCGGCGCTATTATGGAGCGTGCGTTCGGGAACAGCTTCACGGTCGGCAACATCGGTCTCCCCTATACCGAGGTCGCCTTAAAGACCACGGAGAAGTCGGTCACGGTTCTCGAGGCCTCGAGCTTCCAGCTGGAGACCATCATCCGCTTCCGCCCGCATGTTGCGGCAATCACGAACATCACGCCGGACCATCTGAACCGCCATCACAGCATGGAGAACTACATTCGCATCAAGGAGGACATCAGCTCCAACCAGACTGCGGATGATTTTATTGTGTTGAATTACGACGATGAGGTGCTTCGCGCCTTCGGTGAGCGGAAGGATTTGAAGCCAAAGGTCGTCTTTTTCTCGAGCACGCAGATACTTGAGGACGGCTACGACTTAGAGGAAGGCGTCATCTGCCGCAAGGAGAAGGGCGAGAAGACAGAGCTGATTCGCACGGATGAACTCAAGCTGCTCGGCCGCCACAACTTTGAGAACGTGATGACGGCCATTGCGATTGCGGTCTGCATGAAAGCGCCGATGGATGCGATTCTGGATGCGGTGCGGAAGTTCGAAGCGGTGGAACACCGCATTGAGTTCGTGGCGGAGCGCTATGGGGTCAAGTACTACAACGACTCTAAGGGCACCAATCCGGACGCGGCGATTCAGGCAATTAAGGCGATGCCCGGCCCGACGCTCTTAATCGGCGGCGGCTACGACAAGGGCTCCTCCTACGATGAGTGGATCGAGGCCTTTGACGGAAAGGTTCGCTACCTCATACTGCTCGGGCAGACGCGGGATGCCATTTCGGACTGCGCAAAGCGCCACGGATTCACAAATATCATGTTCGCCGAGGATATGCAGGAGGCCGTCAAGGTCTGTGCTTCCTATGCCAACGCGGGCGACTATGTGCTGCTCTCTCCCGCCTGTGCAAGTTGGGGAATGTTTCCGAACTACGAGGTGCGCGGCAAAGTATTTAAGGAGTGCGTTCGAGCACTATGACGGGGAAACCGCCAAGAAGAACGGTAACAAAAAACGCGCAGCAGAGAGAGCCGCGCGGGAAGCAAGCGAGCACGGCGCGAAATCGAAGCGGAGGGCCGCGCCCGGTCACGCCGAAAAGCAAGCGGACAACAGAGACTGAGATTTCCGGTATAAGACCGCAAAGGGGGACGCAGCACGCAAGGGTTGCGAGCGGCTCGAAGGTGAGGGAGCTCTACCCGCGCAGAGCAAAAAAAAGACTGAGAGACAAAGAACCCTGGAAGACTCTGTTCTTTGCGGTTCGCTCTGCGCCGATGCAGCAAAAGCGCAGGCGGGAGGATCGCTACATTTTTGGGGTCACCGTACTCTTGGTTCTCTACGGACTCGCGATGATTTACGCGGCTTCTTCGTTTCGTCTGAGCGACCCCCTCGGCGGCGTCAAAAAGCAGGCCATGTATGCGGGACTGGGGATCATGCTCATGGTAATTTTGCCCCTCTTTGATTACCACAGCTTGCTGTCTCTTGCCTGGTGCCTTTCTTATATTGCGGGAATTGTTCTGATCGGCGCGACCATGGTGGTCGGAAGGACGGTCAACGGTTCGGCGCGCTGGATTCAGGTGGGCGGTATCAGCATTCAGCCCTCCGAGTTAATGAAGACCGCGCTGATTCTGTTCTTCTCGGTTTATTTGGTCAAGGAGTACCGGAGACTTGCAGAGCATCCGTGGAAAGTATTCTGGGTCATGGCGCTCTGGGGCGGCATACCGGCGTTTCTCGTGGCACGTCAGAACCTGAGCACCGGCATTTTGATTGCGAGCCTGGTTTTTATCATCACTTTCCTTGGGGTCAAGGACAATCGCGTTCATTTCCTGCTCATGGCGCTTGGGGGGCTGGCGTTCTGGTTTGTACTAAATAACTACAAACACTTGTCGTTTTTGAAGGCCTACCAAATCGCGCGCATCGATAAATGGTTGAACCCGCCGGCTGTCGTGCAGGGGGATCCGGGGCAGGTCATGAAAGGCATTTATGCGCTCAGTGAGGGCGGCTTGCGGGGAACCGGAATCGGCAGAGGCTATATCAAGCGGAATCTTGCCGAGGCCTCGAATGATATCATTCTGGCGGTTGTCGGCGAGGAACTCGGCCTGATCGGAATCTGCATCCTCTTGGTCTTTTATCTGAGTCTCTTATTTTGCATCATCCAAACCGCAGTGAAAGCGCCGGACCGCTACGGGGCCTTGCTCTGCGGCGGCGTTGCGATTCACATTTTTCTGCACACCGCGATGAACATTGCGGTTGTGACCGGTGCCATGCCGAATACCGGTGTCACCCTGCCCTTTGTGAGCAGCGGCGGAACCTCGCTGCTCTGCTTTATGGCCGAAATCGGGCTGGTACTCTCGGTATCACGGAGTGTGCGCCCGGAGAGTTCGCCATGAGACGGAAACGGAAAGTCCTGCTTGCGCTCCTAATTCTGCTGCTCGGCCTTGCGGCCGCAGCGGTCTATACGGTTCGCATCGAGAAGGTCAGCGTGCGGGGAAATCGGATTTACAGCGAGGAAGAGGCGCGCAAATTACTGTTGCCGCGCGCGGAAGGCTTGCGCACGGCGGCGCTTTTTCTCGAGAGCCGGCAGAGCAAAAAAAAGCGTTTGGCCTTTCTCGACAGCTACGAGCTCCGTTTTACCTCGCCCTTTTCGGTGGAGCTTGTCCTGCACGAGAAAAACGTGCTCGGCTATGTGCGCTATATGAGTGCGGACTTTTATTTTGATCGCGAACTCCGCGTCGTGGAGAGCGTACAAGAGGCGATTCCCGGCTATCCGCTGGTTACCGGTCTGCAAAACGGAACGGTGGGCATCGGGGAGTGTTTGCTCTCGGACGATCAAAACGGGCGCACCATAGTCGGCAATCTGCTCTTTAACCTCCTGGAAAACGGGGTTCACGTGGACGAGGTTAGCTTTGACAGCGCCTATCGCGCAACGCTCCGCTGCGGCAAGATTACCGTGCTGTTCGGCGGCTCGTTGGAAACCGAGGAGAGATGCAAGGATCTCTCGACAGCGCTCCCAAGGCTCGGCGACACAGCCGGAATTTTGGACTTTCAGGAGAGAAGAGCGGACGGCATCTACTCATTTCGCCCCGCGCGCCCCTAAAATCGCAAAGCTGCTTGCACTTTTCGGGAAAAATAAGTATGATAGACCATATTATCCAATGTGAATGAGTCTGTGAATAAGCAGTTACAGCAGGCAGGTACCTTGTTAGAGATCAAACTGAACGAAGACGATAATACTGCAAAGATCATCGTAGTCGGCGTTGGCGGCGCAGGCAACAATGCAGTGAACCGCATGATCGACGAGAACATCGAAGGGGTAGAGTTTATCGGCATCAACACCGATAAGCAGGCGCTCCAGTTCTGCAAGGCCTCGACCGTCATGCAGATCGGAGAGAAGCTTACGCGCGGCCTCGGTGCCGGCGCAAAGCCGGAGGTCGGCGAAAAAGCGGCGGAGGAGAGCACCGAAGATTTGACGGAAGCGCTGAAGAATGCGGACATGGTTTTTGTGACCTGCGGCATGGGCGGCGGAACCGGTACCGGTGCGGCACCTGTCATTGCGCGCATCGCAAAAGAAATGGGCATACTCACGGTCGGTGTCGTGACCAAGCCCTTTAACTTTGAAGGCAAGCAGCGCATGAACAATGCGCTCTCGGGCATCGAACAGCTCAAAGAGGCGGTCGATACCCTGATTGTGATTCCGAACGACAAGCTTCTTGAGATTGTGGATCGCCGCACCTCCATGCCGGAGGCTTTCGGCAAGGCGGACGAAGTGCTCGAGCAGGCAGTGCAGGGCATCACGGATCTCATCAATATGCCGGGACTCATCAACCTCGACTTTGCGGACGTGCAGACTGTCATGACCGACAAGGGCATTGCGCACATCGGTATCGGCAAGGCGCACGGCGACGACAAGGCAATCGAGGCAGTCAAGATTGCCTGCGCATCTCCGCTGCTTGAGACCACGATCGACGGCGCAAGCAATATCATCATCAACATCTCGGGTGACATCAGCCTCATCGAGGCGAATGAAGCGGCGAGCTATGTGCAGGAGCTGGCGGGCGACGATGCGAACATCATCTTCGGTGCGATGTACGACGAGAACGCGCAGGATGAGTGCTCGATTACCGTCATTGCGACCGGCCTTGACCAGGCTGCAAGCCAGCAGGCCAGGGAGCAGCGGGCAGCGGGTTACCGCAGAAACATGCAGGCAAACGCAAAGCAGGGCACGCCGATTCGGGTCGCACAGCCGCAGCAGGCTCAGGCAGCACAGCCGCAGCAGGTTCAGACAGCTCAGCCGGAACAGCAGCCGCAGCAGACCGCGGGTTACAACGGAACCATGAACCCGCTGTTCCAGCAGCCGCAGCAGCAGGCACAGTACCAGCCGCAGCAGCAGTACCAGCAGCCGGTGCAGCAGCAGTATCAGCAGCCGCAGCAGCAGTTCCGGCAGCCGGAGCAGCCGGCACAGCCGCAGCAGGGCGCTTACAGCTTTGAGCCGCGCCAGAACAAGAATGTGCAGATCAATATTCCGGACTTCTTAAAGAGCCGGAAGTGAGTATAAAAAAAGAGAGCTTCGGCTCTCTTTTTTTATTTTGCAGAAGGCGCGGGACAAAGCGGCGCGTTCAGCTGTTTTTGCGGTAGAGAATCAAAAGGCCCTTTAAGAGCAACAAATCGTCAATCTCGATTTGATGCGAGCAGAGCGGGGTCACGAAGCGCGCCAGGCCGCCGGTCGCGACGATGGTCGCCTTGCTGCCGAGCTCTTCCTCCATGCGGGTCAAAATGCCGTCCAGCATGCCGGCGGTGCCGTAGAGTATGCCGCTCTGCATGGCTTCTATCGTATTCTTGGCGAGAGCCCGCCCCGGGGACTCTAAATCGATCGAGGGGAGCTGCGCCGTGCTGCCGCTCAGGGTGTTCAGCGAGACACGGAGTCCGGGGTAAATGACACCGCCCACATAGTCGCCGTTTCGATCGAGCGCTGTAATCGTGGTCGCCGTGCCCATGTCAATCACAATGATGGGCAGCGGATAGTTTGCCTTGGCCGCGACGGAGTCGACAATCAAATCGGAGCCGATGTGCTTCGGATCGTCCATGCGTATGTTCATGCCCGTCTTCATGCCGGCGCCGACCAGCTTGCAAGTGAGTCCGGTGACCTTCTGCACTGCCTCGGTGATGACTGCGTTCAGCGGGGGAACCACGCTCGAGAGGATGGCGCCTTCCAGCTCCTCGGCTTGGATGTGATGGAGATCGAGTATACTCTTTAAGCTCACGGCATACTCGAGATCTGTCTTCCGTGTGTCGGTCGTGATGCGCTCCATGAAATGCGTATTCGTCTCGTCGATGCCGCCGATTACAATATTGGAGTTGCCCATATCAATGGCGAGTATCATGATTCCTTCCTTTCCGCGCCGAAATATGGTATAATTTCCCGCGCAAAAACAGCGTATTCTAGGGTTTTATAACATAGATCGGCTGGAAAAACAACGACAGGAGGCGCAAGTGGCTAGCGAATTTGAGGAGATTAAAAAGCGGCGGACCTTTGCGATTATCAGCCACCCGGACGCGG
>CAUVLB010000071.1:0-6102 GCA_963552595.1 uncultured Stomatobaculum sp.
TTTAAGATCCGACACAAGCTGTACAAAGAAGCTGTAGGCATAGGCGGGGCCGTTGGCAGAAAGCGCTGCCTGCGCAGCCGGATCCGGCTCGAGCACCCCCTGATCGAAGAGCGCTAAGCAGAGCTCCCTCCCGCCGACCAGGTTGTTGCGTATCATGTACTGGCAGAGCAGCTTTTCAAAATCCGCATTGGTCTTCAACTCTTCGAGGGAAGAGTCGATTAAGGCCTGATAAACCTCCTCGGCACCGGCGTATTTCTTGACGCCCTTGACCGCTGTGGTGTTAATCCACCCGTCCTTGATGCCGTCCTGCAGGAATTCGCGCAGCGAGATGGAATCCGCCTTCCAGCGGGCATAGTAGTCCTTGCTGCTATCAATCTTATCCTTCTCGATGATACCGCTCTCCGAGGAAGCGAGGTAAGTATAGAGGAAGTAGAGAAAAGCGCGCTGGTCGTTCGGCAGCTCCGCCATATTGAGCGGTGCGGCGTCCATGAGCTGTTCTCGCATCGCAGCGAGCGAACTCTGCCCGTAACTTAGGAGACGTTCCGCGATAAAACGCTCGGTCTCACTGGCGGAATCTCCCTTGATGTGCTCCAGAGAGAGCACATTGTTTCCGATCAGCTGATAGTAAGCATCTTTGATCGGAATCAAGCGTGCCGTCGAGTCCGTTGTCTCACTGTTCGGGGTATCCTCATTGACCAACTTTGCCGCGAGTATGCCGGCGAGGTGCTGTTCGAGCTGATGATAAATACCAACCTGCAAATCACGGTCAATCGAGAGATAGACGTCGTTTCCCGCGACCGGCTCGCTCTCACTCTCGACCTCCATCACATGGCCTACGTTATCGACATACATGGTCCGGGAGCCCTTTTTGCCGTGCAAATCCTGCTCCATGTACTCTTCTATACCGGTGCGGCCTATGGTATCGCTCAGACTGTAGTCCGGATTCTTTTCACGCAGCTCTTTGAGCTGCTCATCCGGCACCTTTCCGACATAGCCGATCAGCGACGAGAACGGGACAGCATCGTTGTAGACGCGCTCCGTAGTCTGCTCGCAGTTGACGCCGAGTAACTGCGCCTGATTTTCAAGAATATCGACTCTTGTCTCATCTTTAACATGCGTCACGACTATGGTGCTCTCATAACTACGGTAAGCGGTGAGTCCCATGGTGTAGCGTATGTTTACGAGCTGCAGTTTTTCGAGATTGCTGAGGGTCAGCGGATTTCCCTCCTCGTCCTTTAGCTCATTGAGCTTATAGCTTTGAAAGCGCTTATTCAAAAGCTCATCCGCCGAAATTTCAGAGGGATATTTTCCGGAGGCACCGGTCAGTTCCGTGACCCGCTTTAAACCGTAAAAATCGCGGAGAAAGCGCTTTCTCGCCTCCTCGTTCGGGCTCGTATAGTAGAACTCCCCGCTGTCGTTCAAACCGATTTCCAAACGTCCTGTCACGGTCTCGCCGTGGGCATTCAGAATCTGAATCAGGCGGTATAACATCTGATTGCGCTGCGCCGCTTTGCGGTATTCGCCGCTGTCCTTGATGGTCACATTGTAGGACAGGCGATTATACGCCAGCAGTTTTCCGTTCGTATCGAAGATATTGCCGCGCGTAGCAGGGATAGACACCGTCTTCTCCGTCTTTTGCAGATAATTCTTCTGGTAGGACTCTCCGTTGATAATCTGCAGTTGGTAGAGACGAAAGACCATGACTGCGAGTAGGCCCATATAACCGAGACCGAGTAAAAAGAGTCTCGAAGTTTTAAGCTCTCTGCGCATATGATCGAAGCGCTCGCGCAATAATTCCAGAAAATCTCTCAGCACTGATTTCTCCTCAGACGGTCGCCCGCCGCTGATCCAGGAACTCTAACTTACGGTTGTACCAGAGGAAGAAGCGGTAGATGACCAGCGTAAACAACAGGGAAATAATAATCTCGGGGAAGATGATATTCCGGAAGTAAAACGGAAAATCAAACTTCCCTCGGATGACAAAGCGGAACAGGTAAATATAGAAGTTATAGAGAAACTCGTTGATCGTACAGAGTAAAAGCGGGAGGGTAATATAGCTCTCGTAATAGTATTTCGAGAGCGAACCGTTTAAAAAGCCGATCCACACAAAGAAGAGGGTAAAAAAGCCGAAGGCACCCGAGTGGAACAGATCCATGAGAAGACCCGCCGCAAGTCCGTACAGCATGCCGTCTCTCTGCCCGTAGATAAAGGCATAGGCGAAGGTAAAAATCAGAATCAAATTAGGCGTCGCCGAGAGAAAGGGAATGAACGGCAGTATGGAGCTCTGCAGAGCAAAGGCCGCGACCAGCACGAGTATATTTAACAGGGTTCGCTTCATAAAGGCCTCCTCAGGGGGTGTTCGGCAGACTTTCTACGGTCTGCACCGGCTCGGTGGCCGCCGCGCTCTCCCGTGGCTGCGTTTCCGTCGTCTCGGTACGCGTTCGCTCTGTCTCCCGCTGCCTTCTCTCCGAAGAAGCTGCGGTCTCTCGCCGTCTTGTCTCCTGACGCGCTGCCGTTGTCTCACGGCGAGTCTCTGCCGCACGCGTGGTACTCGCCGCTGTCGTAGTTCTTGCCGCGGTGGTACTTGCGGCTGCGGTAGTTGCGGCCGTAGTGCTCACAGCTGCCGTACTCGCGGCCGTAACACTCTCCGCTTCGGCCTCTTCGGAGGCACTCTCCGCTTCGTTGCTTAGCTCGCTTGCAGGCGTCTCCGACAGAGAGCTCTCATCCGACGCAGTCAGGCTGTTCGGATCCGGAAGCGAGGTGCGCGGCGTCTCAAAGCTGCCGTCTTCGCGCATCTCCGACTTTAAGTCGAGTATGACCAGGACTTCCTGTATCGTCTCAAAATCCGCTACCGGCACCAGCGTTCCGCTGCGCGTGAGTCTGTCCGGGTCTGTCTTCAGATCTCCGGCGTAGCCAATCAAAATGCCCGGCAAAAACTTGGAGCTCACCGTACTCGTCACAATGGCATCGCCGTCTTTGATATCAGCCGTATCGGTGATATCGCTGATTTTTAACTTGCCGTTGGCGTAGAGCTGCAGATTTCCCGAGACAATGCAGGTGTCATTCGATTGAATCGCCATGGCGCTCACGCGGCTCACATCGTCTATGATGGAGCGTACCGTCGCATAATTGTCTCCGACATCGGTCACAATGCCGATAAGGCCGCCGTCGCCGACCACGTTCATATCTGCCTTGATGCCGTCGCGCGCCCCCTTGTCAATGCGGAACACATGGAACCAGTTGCCGGTATCCTTTGCGATGACTCTGGCACCGGTCATGCGGTACTGTCCGTAGGTCTGATTCAGCTCATAGAGTTTACGAAGACGTCCGAGCTCATAGCTGTCGCTCTGCAAACGTGTATTCTCCATGGTGAGCGTTGCGACCTGCTCTCTAAGGCTTTCATTGTCCGCGAGCGCGGTCCGCATTTTCTCCTGATTCTTGAAATTGCTGTAGACCGCACTGCCCACACGGTTCACACCGGTCTGTACCGGCAGGAGAAAGTAGCCGACCGCCGTTCGGACGGGACGCAGCTTTTCGTTTTTAATTGTCGTTAGTCCTATCATGCCGACGCAGGATATGCTGAGAACAATGAGGACCAGACGGTTATTTGATATTTTCACAATAGACCCCACTCCTTAAAACTGTAGTAGGCATTATCTCCGATGACAATGTGATCTTCCAGCGGAATCCCGATGAGCTTTGCCGCCGCCTTCACTTCGGCGGTTACACGCTGATCGTCCGCGCTGGGACGCGGATCCCCGCTCGGGTGGTTGTGCACCAGTATCATGCGCACGGCACGCGCCCGGAGTGCGGCAATCATAAGTTCTCGCACCGAGACGACAGAAGCATCCACCGAGCCGCGACTCAAGAGCTGATCGCTGATCAGGCGCAGTTTGGTGTCGAGAAAGGCCGCGTGCAACTCCTCCTGCTCGAGGTGTCTCAGCGCTTCCATATAGTAGCGCGCACAGACCCCGGGATCCGAAAAGGCTGTCGTCAGATTTTTGGCGGCTTCTCGCCGCCAGATGCGCTTCGAGAGTTCGCCGATGGCGACAAGCTGCAGGGCCTTTGCCTCTCCGACGCCGCGGAGGCGCATGTAGTCCTGCATGCTGTTGTGCAAGAGACCGAGTAAACCCTCCCGGCGCGGTTCCATCTCAAGAATCAGCGCCGAGAGTGCCGTGACATCCTGCCCCTGACAACCGCTGCGCAAGAGAAGGGAGAGCAATTCCTGGTCGCTCAGGCTCGCGATGCCGAGGCGTCTTGCCTTTTCCGCAGGTCTCTCTTCCGGCCGTACATCTCTCAACTTTCTCATTCGTCTTCCTCCCAAGCTCTCCAGGCACAGTGAGGAAATACGCATTTATTATAGCACAGTTTAAACGAGCCCGGCGTCCGCGAGCTTCTGAAGGGACATGAGCACGCCTATTTTTGCGTGCGCATAGGTGAGGCCGCCCTGGAAAAAGGCCGTATAGGGCGGGCGCATGGGACCGTCCGCCGAGAGCTCGATCGAAGCGCCGGAGACAAAAGTTCCGGCCGCCATGATGACGGGCTCCTCATAGCCCGGCATATCCCAGGCTTCCGGAGTCACATAGCTGTCCACCGGAGAGGCCGCCTGGATACCGATGCAGAAGGCAGAGAGCGCCTCCGGAGACTGTAAGTCAACCGACTGAATGATGTCGTGGCGAAGCTCCTCTGCGCGCGGTTTCACGGTAAAACCGAGATTCTGATAGAGCTGGGCCGCAAAAATAGCGCCCTTCTCCGCGGAAGCCGTGACCGTCGGCGCGAGGAAGAGTCCCTGGAAAAACTGGCGTGTTACACCGAGCGAGGCGCCGAGTTCTTTTCCGAGACCGGGCGCCGTGAGGCGATAGGCCGCATTCTCGATGTACTCTCGCTTTCCCGCGATGTATCCGCCGATCGGCGCGATGCCGCCGCCCGGATTCTTAATGAGGGAACCCACCATCAAGTCCGCGCCGTACTCACTCGGTTCATGGCGCTCAACAAACTCGCCGTAGCAATTGTCCACCATGCAAATGACATCCGGCTTCACGGATTTGACAAAGCGAATCAGCTCCGCAATCTCCTCGACCGAGAGTGTTTTCCGCGCGGAATAGCCCTTGGAACGCTGAATTTCGACCAGGCGGGTCTTTTCGTTGATGCCGGCGCGAATCGCGTCATAGTCAAAGCTGCCGTCCTCTTTTAAATCCGCCTGGCGATAGCTGACCCCGTACTCCCTGAGGCTGCCGCACTGCGGCCGTATGCCTATGACCTGGTCCAGAGTGTCATAAGGCTTCCCGACCGGGGAGAAAATCTCATCGCCCGGGCGCAGGTTTCCGAAAAGCGCCACCGTAAGCGCATGGGTGCCGCTCACAAGCTGCGCGCGAACCAGTGCATCCTCGGTGCCGAAGACAGAGGCATACACCGCTTCCAGTGCGTCGCGGCCGAGGTCGTTATAACCGTAACCGGTGCTCGGCGCAAGATGTGCCTCGCCGATGCGGTGCTTCCGCAGGGCGTTCAGCACCTTCATCTGGTTGTACTCTGCAATCGCATCGATTTCCGCGAAACGCGACTTGCACTGCGCCTCTGCCTCTTGTCCCAGCTTCATGATTCGCTCCGACAGTCCCGCCGCACGGTAAATATCATGGAGGCTCTCTTCAAAGTTCTCGCTCATCTGGCATCTTCCCTTCTATCACGAACGCGGCGCAACATGTCCCCGAGTATTGCTTCCTCGGAGGCATAGTCTTCCCGCATAAACCATTGCGCATCTCTCTCCCGTCGAAACCAGGTGAGCTGGCGCTTTGCAAAATGTCTCGTATCCGTTTTGACCTGTTCTTTACAGCTTGAGAGCTCTGCCTCACCGTCAAGATAGGGAAAGAGCTCGTGATAACCGATGCCCTGCATGGAAGTCGCTGTGCGCGGCACCCCCCGCGCGGTAAGCGCACGTACTTCCTCGACGAGTCCGGCCTCAAACATCGCTTCTACCCTGGCGTCGATTCTCCGGTAGAGCGCGGCTCTGTCCATATTGAGCACAAAGTAAAAGAGTCGGTGGGGAGAGCGGCGATTTCTCGCCGTTTCATTGTGAAGTGATATCTTTTCGCCGCTTGAAAGATA
>CAUVLB010000072.1:0-6001 GCA_963552595.1 uncultured Stomatobaculum sp.
TCACATGCCGGCCTTCGTTTTTCTTTCCGGGCTCTTTGCGGGACATGCGCTGCGAAGTCCGCGGCACTGGTACAAGCGCTGTCTCACTTTACTCTGGCTCTATGTCTGTTTTAAGTGGCTGGTCTTTTACCCGGAGCGGGCGGCCTATCAAACGGGCGGAATTTGGCCGGATTTTTGGCATGAGAGCGGCACCCCCTGGTTTGTACTCGCGCTCTTTCTCTGGACGCTCGCCCTGCCGCTCTTTGCGCTGTTACGGCGTGCCTTTACTCCTGTGCCGGTGCTGATTTTAATCCTTGCGCTCAGCCTGCGCCTCGGTGACTTGGATGGGCGCTTGCATCTCATGGATTTTTTGGCTCTGGATCGCGTCATCGCCTTTGCGCCCTTCTTTTACGGCGGCGCCTTTCTCGGAGAAAAACATTTCTCCGCGTGGATCAAGAACGAAGGACTCCCGCAGTGGGGCTTACTTTTGGCGGGGGCCGGACTTGCCTTCTATTTTGCCTTTCAAAGCGGCGGATGGCTGCATCCTTATCAAAATTTGATTTACGGAGTTTGGTATACACGCTTGGATATGTCTTCGATGCCGGAACTGTTTCGGACGGCGCCCTGGCTTTTGCGCCTTCTCTGGTACCTGGTTTCGGGTATCATCAGCGCGGGCTTTTTTGTATGCGGGAAGCTGCTCGTGAGACTTCCGAAGTTCGGCGCGGGACTCGCCGCGCTCGGAGAACGGAGTCTGCCGATTTACATGCTGCACCGCCCGATTAGAGACATCGGACTCTTGCTCGGCTACCCCGCCTATTTTGCAACGCGTCCAAGGCTCGCGCTTCCCCTGCTCTTTTTTCTTTCTCTCTTTTTGGTGCGGCTGTTTGCCGCGGAGCCTGTGTACCGGCTCTTTCTCGCGGTGCAAAAGCTGCCGGGGAAAGCCTTGGATGCCCTTTTTGGGCTTTCGGAAAAACAGAGAAAAGCGCAATAAATGTGCTAAAATAAAAGGATTGAGAATTTGAAGCGACATGCCCGTAGCTTGGGCATTCTGACAGCGGAGGTGAGAAAATGGCGGTGAAACAGAGAAGTTTCGGAACCTTCTCGGAGGGCAGGGAGGCAAAGCTCTATGAGCTCAGCAATCAAGCCGGTGCGCGCGCGAGCTTTACAGATCTCGGTGCGGCTTGGGTCGGCATGGAGCTGCCCGCTGAGGGCGGAAAAACGGTCGATGTGATACTCGGCTACGACGATCCTGCGATTTACGAGAGAAATCCGGGCTGCCTCGGCGGTATTGTCGGGCGGCACGCAAATCGCATTGCCGGTGCCTGCTTTGAGCTCGACGGCAAGCACTATCAGCTCGAAAAAAACCAGGGAGAGAACAGCCTCCACTCGGGACCGGACGGCTGGTGGAAACGCCTCTTTTGCGCAGAAGTGCGCGAGGCGGAAAACGCGGTCCGTTTCGCAATCGAAGAGCCGGACGGAAGCCAAGGCTTTCCGGGTGCACTCTCGTTTTCCGTCACGTACCGCTTGACGGAGGATTCCGCGGTGGAAATTCACTATGCGGCGAACTTAAGCGGAGCGGAACACACAGTCTTTAATCCGACAAACCACGCCTACTTTAACCTGGCGGGGCATGACGCGGGGGAGGTAAGTGCGCAGGAAGTGCGGATTGACGCGGATTGCTTCACGCCGACCGATGCGGTCTCGATTCCGACCGGAGAAGTTCGGGCGGTCGCGGGCACGGCCTTCGATTTTATGATAGAAAAGCCGATCGGGAGGGATATTGACGCGCCGGAAGAACAGCTTATTTTAGGGCACGGCTACGACCACAACTTTGCCTTAAACGGCTATGACGGCAGTCTGCGCTTTGCGGCGAGTGCCTTCGACCCGGCGAGCGGCAGAACCCTCTCGGTCTTTACGGACCGTCCCGGTCTTCAGTTCTACACGGCGAACTGGCTCGGCGAGAGCACACCGCGGGGAAAAGGCGGCGCGGTTTACCAAAGACGCGGCGGCTACTGCTTTGAGACCCAGTGTTTTCCGGATGCGCTGCATCACCCCGACTGGGTACAGCCTGTCATTGCCTGCGGCGAAACCATTCGGACGACCAGCATCTACCGCTTCGGCGGCTTTTTGAAGACGGAGGGAGCAAACTGAAGCGGCTGTTTATTGCGGAGAAACCGAGTGTTGCCCTTGAATTTGCCCGTGTTCTCGGCGTGTCGGGGCGGCGACAGGACGGCTACCTGGAGTCCGGCGACAGCATTGTGACCTGGTGCGTGGGACATCTCATCACGATGAGCTATCCCGAGGTCTATGACGAGCGCTATAAAAAGTGGTCGCTCGACACCTTACCCTTTTTGCCGGAGTCCTTCCGCTATGAGGTGATTCCGGAGGTCAAAAAGCAGTTCGAAGTCGTGAAGCGGCTGCTGACGCGCGCAGATGTCGATACCATTTATATCTGCACCGACTCGGGGCGAGAGGGCGAGTACATCTACCGTCTGGTCGATCAAATGGCCGGGGTTCCCGCGGAGAAAACGAGAAAGCGCGTCTGGATTGACTCTCAGACCGAGGAGGAAATACGGCGAGGTGTCGCGGAGGCAAAGGACTGGAGCGCCTATCAGAACCTCTCGGCGGCGGCCTATCTCCGCGCGAAGGAAGACTATCTCATGGGCATCAACTTTTCTCGTGTGCTCACCCTGCGCTACGGTTCCGCGCTCGCCTCTCTTTTAAAGCAGCGCTACATTGTAGTCTCGGTGGGACGCGTGATGACCTGTGTGCTCGGCATGGTCGTGAAGCGGGAGATGGAGATACGCGCCTTTCAAAAGACCGTGTTTTACCGCATTTTCGCAAAGTTCGAAGTGGCGGGGCAGCGCTTTTTCGGCGAGTGGCGCGCAGAGAAAGGCTCGGCTTACGAGGGCTTTCCGCGGCTCTATAAGAACAACGGCTTCCTAAAGCGCGAGGATGCCGAGGATTTTTTGCGGCAGTTATCGGCAGCGCTCCCGGGCACAGCCGAACTCTTAAAGAACGAAAAGAAGAAGGAGGTCAAGCGGCCGCCGCTTCTATATAACTTGGCGGAGCTGCAGAACGACTGCGCGCGGCGCTTTAAGATAAGCCCGGATCAGACCCTGAAGGTCGCGCAGGAGCTCTACGAGAAAAAACTGATTACCTATCCGAGAACCGACGCGCGTGTGCTCTCTTCGGCGGTCGCGAAGGAAATCCAAAAGAACCTGAGCGGGCTTACGCGGGTTCCCGCGCTGAGTGCGTTTGCAAACGAGGTTTTGAGCGGGGGCAGTTATCGGGGCATTGCGAAGAGCCGCTATACGGACGACAAGCAAATTACAGACCACTATGCGCTGATTCCGACCGGTCAGGGACTCGGTGCGCTCCCGGGGCTCTCCTCGCTCTCCGCACAGATTTATGAGATGATAGCCCGCCGTTTCCTGGCTATTTTTTATCCGCCCGCGGTCTATGAAAAGCGCTCTCTTGAGCTTCTGTTCGGAAAAGAACACTTCTTTGCCGGCGTGCGCTCCCTCGTGGAAGAGGGCTGGCTTAAGGTCTCCGGAGAGAAGAAGCAGAAGGACAAAGAGGAGAAGGAAGAAGAGGGAGAGGCAGAGAACAGCGGCTCGAAGGCGCTCGCCGAAGCCCTTGCCGCCTGCAAAAAAGGAGAGCGGATTGCCGCAGAGCGCTTTGAACTCCGGGAGGGTGAGACCTCGCCGCCGAAGCGCTATACCTCGGGCAGCATGATACTCGCGATGGAGAATGCGGGACAGCTGATTGAGGATGAGGAGCTTAGAAGTCAGATTAAGGGCTCCGGCATCGGCACCAGCGCGACGCGCGCGGAAATTCTAAAGAAGCTGGTCGGAAACCGTTACCTTGCGCTGAACGGAAAGACCCAGATTATCACGCCGACCCAGCTCGGCGAATTGATTGCGGTGACCGTCAATTTGTCCCTGCAGCCCTTGCTTCGGCCGGAGCTCACGGCGAGCTGGGAGAAGGGGCTCACCATGGTACAGCAGGGCGAAATTACGGAGGAAGCCTACATGGAAAAACTCCGTGATTTTGTGGCGCGCAGAACCGAGCAAGCAGCCGCTCAAAGCGCAAGCTACCGGCTCCGCGAGGCCTTTGAGGCGAGCAGACCGTATTATCCGGCGGAAAAGCCGCGCGCGCCGCGGCGAAAAGGAGGCAGTAAGTAAATGAAGGCAAGGGAAATAGAAGTAAAAGCGCTGTTTGACTTGACGCACAGCATGGCGGGGGACTTTCTCGCGCAGTTTCGCTATCCCTATGAGGCGCTTCCCGCTCTGGGCGAGTGGATACGTGCGGTAGGCCCGCAGCTTTCGCCGGACGAATACGAAGAGCGGGGCGAACAAATTTGGATTCATAAGAGCGCCAAAGTTGCGCCGAGTGTGAGCCTAACCGGCCCGCTGATTGTCTGCGCCGGGGCAGAGCTTCGCCACTGTGCGTATTTTCGCGGCAATGTCTTAATCGGCACGGGCAGTGTGGCCGGTAACTCCTGCGAATTCAAAAATTCTCTGCTTTTTGATTCGGTGGAAGCGCCGCACTATAACTACGTCGGGGATTCGATCCTCGGCTACCATGCGCACATGGGCGCGGGTTCAATCACAAGTAATATTAAGTCGGATCGAAAGAATATCGTCATCCAAACCGACGAAGGCCCGCTTGAGACCGGTCTACGGAAAATCGGCGCCATACTCGGCGACTATGTCGAAATCGGCTGCGGTACGGTCCTGAATCCGGGCTCGATTGTCGGAAAGAACACAATGATCTATCCGCTCACTTCGGTGCGCGGTCCCGTGCCCGCGAATTCGATTGTGAAGAGCGCGGCGGAAGTCGTGGAGAAGAGAGATTTGACTTGCCCGCAAAGCTAATTTACAATCGTCCGGAGTCTAAAAGAGAGCAGCTGTTCAAGATGACAGGCACACGAAAATCCACGGGCGGTCTGTGAAGCGGATGGGCAAAAAACAGAACTTGAATTCAGGGGGAAGAAAATGTTTGATACAAAGCCAATCATCGGAATCGTGGGTGGCGTATGGCTCCTGCTCTTTGCGTTTATGTTTATCATCCAAAAGAAGCGTAACAGTAAGCTGGCGGCCTACCTGACAGCGAACGCGGACAAGGCGCTTCTGCAGCTCTGCGGGAAGAAGTTTTGGATTGACGGTCGGGATCTTACCCTCTTTGAGACGGTGAGTGGGGAGAACCTTGATAAGATTGTTGCGCTCCCGGAGGGTTTGCACAGAATTGCGGGCATTTATCAGAGCCCTGAGGTCCGTGCGCCGGGAAAGAGCATCAATCCGGAGAGCGAGAAGGTGGAATTTGATGTGGAGCTCGAGAAGGGACACCGCTATTCGATTGCGATGTATGCCGACTCCCCGGATGAGCGCAGGGAATATTACAAAGGCGATGTGCCGCGCGATCTGCTCAACATTCCGCTGACGCTGGTCAAGGGGAGCGAGGATGTGAAGGCGTATATCATTGTCTATCAGGATAACGTAGACGAAGGGGAAGAGTCATGTCAAAGAAGCTGAGAGAATTAACACAGGAAGAGCTTTGGCAACTCTTCCCTATTTTTTTGGTGGAGCCGAAGCCACAGTGGGCAGCACTCTATGCAGCGACGGAAGAGCGCCTGCATGACAGTTTGTCAGGGTTCTCCCCGTATCGCATCAGCCATGTCGGCAGCACGGCGATTCCGAATCTTTGGGCAAAGAATATCGTCGACATCATGGTCGAGCTTTCTCCGGGGACCGATATGGAGGCGGTTGCACAAACCATTGAAGCGCAGGGTTTTACGCGGAAGTACACCGAAGAGGGAAGAATTTTTCTGCACGCAGGTTACACCGAGCAGGGCTTTGCGGACGAGGTAATTCATTTGCATCTCCGTTATCGCGGTGATAACGACGAACTGTATTTCAGAGACTATTTGCTGAAGCATCCGGAATGCTCGCGGGAATATGAGGCGCTGAAAATGCAACTTTGGAAAAAGTATGCGCATAACCGGGATGCCTACACGGAA
>CAUVLB010000073.1:0-5975 GCA_963552595.1 uncultured Stomatobaculum sp.
ACCTATAGTTTCCTTATGTATTCTTTATCCGATACTATAGTTACTGTATTTGGAGATGTCAATCAAAATCAGAACAAAAAAAGCCCCCACCGCAGTGGGGACTCACAAGCTCGATTCAATGAAGTAGAAATGCCGACAGCAAATAGATGATTCCCAAATGTGCCCGATTGTAGAGATAGAAAAAGGATTCGAAATCCTGCGATTTCGAATCCTTTGTAAAGTCGTAGAGCAATTATCTCTTGGAGAACTGCGGCGCGCGGCGAGCTGCCTTCAAGCCGTACTTCTTTCTCTCCTTCATTCTCGGGTCTCTCGTGAGGAAGCCCGCCTTCTTCAGAACCGGACGGTAGTCCTGATCTGCCTCAAGCAGTGCTCTCGAGATGCCGTGACGGATAGCGCCTGCCTGGCCTGCCATACCGCCGCCGAGAACGTTGACGCAAACGTCAAACTTCTCGTTGGTCTCAGTCGCAACGAGCGGCTGACGAACCGTCATTCTCAAAACCTCAAGGCCAAGATAGTCCTCGATGTCTCTCTTGTTGATCGTAATCTTACCAGTTCCCGGCACCAGATAGACTCTGGCAACAGAAGTTTTTCTTCTTCCGGTTCCGTAATATCTCTCACTTGCCATTTTCTACACGCTCCTCTCAGCCTTTGATGGTCAGAACTTCCGGCTTCTGTGCCTGGTGGTTGTGATTCTCTCCTGCATAGACATGCAGCTTCTTGTGCATCTGCTCGCCAAGGGGTCCCTTCGGAAGCATGCCCTTAACTGCCTTCTCAATCACCTTCTCCGGCTTCTTCGCCATCAAATCGCGAAGCGTAATCTCCTTCATGCCGCCGACATAGAGGGAGTGGGAGTGGTAAACCTTCTGCTCCATCTTATTGCCGCTCACTGCAATCTTGTCTGCATTGATGACAATGACATAGTCGCCGCAGTCAACATGCGGGGTGAAAATCGGCTTGTTCTTGCCTCTCAGCACTGCAGCAACCTCCGAAGCGAGACGTCCGAGGGTGGCTCCATCCGCATCGACCACATACCATTTTCTCTCAACGGTATCCGGATTCGCCATAAAACTCTTCATGATTATCCTCCTAGTGGACACGGGAGCAAAGATCCGTGTCTCCTGCCTGATTATACGTGAAGTGCCCATAGCCTACTTCTCCGGGGCTGGTAAAAGCTTAGCCTAGGCGTCACAGCTACATATTATAGAGACTTCTCCCTCCTCTGTCAATGCAGAAGGCGCTTTTTTCCTGCATTCTTTTATGTCCAAAGCAACATAGGGAAAGGCTTCCCGAGTTGTGGGATCCGCATTCTCTTGAATCCTGTAAAAGCCGAATTCCCGCCCCGAAAAGAGGCGGCTCTCATTCTCTGCGTCCCTTAGAAGCACGCGCTCCGCACCGTCTCTGTGGCTCTCGTGAATGAGGCGCGCCATCAGTCCCTCGTAATCCGCGTCCCGGCAGCGCCGCAGCGTAAAATAGCTTGCTCTGCTCTCTTCGAGCGCTTCCTGCGAGAGCTCGTAAGCCCAGTCCTCGTTCTCTGCCTCGTAGCGGCTCGGGTTCGGGAGGTAACGTATCTCCCGGAGGATGAGTCCTGCGGCCGGCGCCACCGGTCCTGCGGCACGCCGTGTGCGGCTCCGAATCGCATCTCGGAAGGCAGTCTCGCCCTTTTTCCCGCTGCCGATTTCAAGGAGCGTCCCGGCGAGGATGCGCACCATGTGGTAGAGGAAACCGCTCCCGGTCACGCGGAAGGTAAGGAGCCCCGCAAAGCTGCCGCTCTCCTCACACTCGGCAGAGAGCTCCGCACGGTATATGCTCCGCACTGTGTGAGCCGCGGCCGAACCGCTCGCGCAGAAAGCGGCGAAATCGTGCTCTCCGAGGAGAAAAGGCAGCGCTTCCCGCATCGCCTTTACATTGAGCGGGACATAGCAGTGCGCCGCGCTGTTTCGTAAGAGCGGATTCATAATCCGCCCGTTCCAGATGCGGTATTCGTAGGTCTTCTCGCAGTGCTGTTTTCTGGGGTGCCAAATCGGCGCAACTTCATCCGCCGCCTGCACCCTGATGTCCTGCGGCAGGTAGGCGTTCAGCGCGGTCGCAAAGCGCTCGGCACGCATGGGGAAGTCCGTATCAAAGACAGCGACATTCCCGAACGCATGAACCCCCGTGTCTGTGCGACTCGCAAATACAACTTGTGCAGGGGCTCCGGTGAGTCCCTGCACAGCTTCGTTCAGCTTTTGTTCCACGGTAACGGCATTCGGCTGTATCTGCGAGCCGAAATAGCCCGTCCCGTCATAGCTCACAATCAAACGAATTCTTCTCATGCACCATCCTCAGAAGAAAAAACGGAGGGCGATGATGCCTGCCAGAAAGAGGAAGAGGACCGCGTAGGCAATCCGATCCGCACTTTGATAGTGCAGCGGCTTCATCTGGGTTCTGCCCTCACCGCCGTGATAGCAGCGCGCCTCCATGGCCATCGCGAGGTCGGTCGCGCGGCGAAAGGCCGAGACAAAGAGCGGCACGAGGAGCGGCACCATGGCGCGCGCCTTCTGAATGATGTTTCCGCTCTCGAAATCCGCGCCGCGTGCCATCTGCGCCTTCATGATTTTATCGGTCTCCTCCATGAGGATGGGGATAAAACGGAGCGCTATGCTCATCATCATCGCAATCTCATGCACCGGGACTCGAACTGCATTTAAGAATCCGAGTCCCTTCTCCATGCCCTGGGTCAGGGCATTCGGCGTCGTGGTGAGCGTCATAATGGTGGAGCCGACCACGAGGTAGATGAGTCGCAACGCCATAAAGCCTGCAAGTATCAGCCCCTCTTCGGTGATCTTAAATACGCCCCACTGCCAAAGCACCTTGCCGTCGGTCAGAAAGAGGTTAAAGCTCACACTGATCAGAAGAATAAAGAGTATGCCCTTTAAGCCGCGCAGCATATAGGAGAGCGGCACGCGGGACAGGCTGATTGCAAGAAAAAGAAAAACGGTTGCGAGCGCATAGCTCTGCCAGTTGTTGCAGAGGAATAGCGCCACAATGTAAACCATGGTTCCCGCGAGTTTGGTTCTCGGATCCAGACGATGGAGTACGGAGTCCACCGGGTAGTACTGACCTAGGGTCACATCCTTCAGCACGGCGCACCTCCCTTCAGGAGTTCCCGTAAAGCATCCCTTGCCTCCTCGACGGTCGTAATCTCATCGCTGAGCGGCATGCCCGCGCGGCGCAGGCGCTGCACGAGGTAGCTGACCTGCGGCGCCGAGAGTCCGAGTTCCTCGAGTTCCTCGTAGTGCTTAAACACTTCCTTCGGCGTGCCGTCAAAGCGCTTTTTTCCGTCGCTCATCACGAGCAGGCGGTCCGCATACTTTGCGACATCCTCCATGCTGTGGGAGACCAGTATGACCGTGAGTCCCCATTCGTTGTTCAGCGCCTTCACGCGGTTTAAGATTTCATCTCTGCCCCGCGGGTCGAGACCTGCGGTCGGCTCATCGAGCACGAGCACCCTCGGCTTCATGGCAATCACACCGGCAATCGCGACGCGGCGCTTTTGCCCGCCCGAGAGCTCAAAGGGAGACTTCTTGTAAAAGCTCTCGGGAAGTCCCACCATGTCGAGCGCTTCTTTTGCGCGCTGCTCGACTTCCTCCTTCGAGAGTCCCATGTTCTTCGGACCGAAGCACACATCTTGGAACACATCGATTTCAAAGAGCTGGTGCTCCGGGTACTGGAATACGAGCCCTACTTTCGTGCGGAGCGCCCGCATGTTATAGCCCTTTTCGTAGATGTTCTCGTCGTCGACAAAGAGCTTGCCCCCGGTCGCGCGTATCAGGCCGTTTAAATGCTGTATCAGGGTGGATTTTCCGGAGCCGGTGTGCCCTATGAGGCCCACAAACTGCCCGTCCGGAATCTCAAAGCTCACATCGCGAAGTGCCGGCTGCTCAAAGGCAGTCCCTCCCCCGTAGGTGTAGCTCAGATGTTCTGCGCGGATTCCCACAGCTTAGTTCTCCTTCCAAAGCGGCAGTATAGCTTCCGCGAGCTCCTCCATGGAGAGCACGCTTTCCGGTAAACTTACGCCGCACTGTCTCAACTCGTGTGCGAGTTCGGTTGCCTGCGGTACGTCGAGGCGCAGGCGCTTCAATTCTTCCACATGGGAAAAGACTTCCCGCGGCGTGCCGTCCATAAAGATATGCCCGCCGTCCATCACAATCAGGCGATCCGCCCCGACGACTTCTTCCATGTAGTGCGTAATCAGCACGACGGTGACGCCCTCGCTGCGATTTAGCTCTGTGATGGTGCGTATCACTTCTTTTCTGCCGTTCGGATCCAGCATGGCGGTCGGCTCGTCCAGCACAATGCACTTGGGATGCATGGCCATGACACCGGCAATCGCGACGCGCTGCTTCTGTCCGCCCGAAAGGTGATTCGGCGATTTCAGGCGGTAAGCCGTCATGCCGACTGCCGCGAGTGCTGCATCTACCCGCTTCCAGATGTCCTCGGTCGGCACGCCGAGGTTCTCGGGGCCAAAGCCCACATCATCCTCGACAAGGTTCGCGATGATCTGGTTATCCGGATTCTGGAACACCATGCCGACCTCGCGGCGTATGTCCAGGAGCTTTGCATCGTCCGCGGTATTCATGCCGGAAATAAACACGGCGCCGCCGCTCGGCAGTAAGATGCCGTTCAGGGTCTTAGCGAAGGTGGATTTTCCGGAGCCGTTGTGCCCGAGTATGGCGACAAAGCTACCCTCTTCGATTTTTAGGCTCACGCCGTCAATCGCGCGGCTCACATCTGTGACCTTTGCCTCCTCGTCGCGGGTGATGTAGTCAAAGACGAGTTCTTTCGCCTCAATGATTGCCATTGCTCTCCTCCGCTGCCTGAGTCTCGCTCTCCTGCCCTTCCGCCGACGCACTCTCCGCTTCCGCACTCACAGTTTCGCCGCTCTCCGCCGTTTCACTCGCGGCGCTCTGTCCGCCGCCTGTGCCCTCGCCGCCCGGCTGGTAATTGATTACGCCGAACTCTCCCACCTTGCTCTCGCTGAGCTCGGAGGCGCGCACATAGGCCACCACAAACTGATTCTCGGTGAGTGTGGTCTTGCTGTACTCTTCGACCGCGCCGACTGCACGCGTAAAGTCCTTAAACTGCTGCGGAATCTCGGACATGCTGCGTCCCTGTGTCATGTCCACACCCGCGAGCAGAACTTCGATCTTGCCGTAGCCCTGCGCCTCGGTGTTGAATTCCATGGCATCGACGGTGCAGTCGCCAATCGGCACCACTGCAGAACTCGCATTGCTGTACTTCATGGTAGCCACATAGTCGCCGTTCTTCATGAGCACCACGCTGTACTGGGTCGCGGGATCCGCCTCCGCAGCGCTGTGGTCTAAGTCGACAAAATAGCCGTCCTCGTCCTCATACTTGAGCGTAAAGCCCCGGTCGAGGAGTGCCGAGAGTCGGGTCACACCGACCTCAACCGTCACGCCTCCCACGCTGATTTCGGGCACCGGCTGCAGGGCAACCGCGCTCTCCTCGGTCTTACGATCCCCGAGTGCAATCTCGCCCTCCGGCAACACATAAAGGTACACGGTCAGTGCCAGCAGCGCCGCTGCGAGGACATACATTGCCCCCCAAAATAGCTTTTTCATGTTTTTCCGCCTTTATTGGAATTGGTGAAATTGATTGAACAATACAAAAGCCCCCAAGTCCACGCGGGCTTGAGGGTTGTACGTGCGTGAGAGGATTCGAACCCCCGACACCTTGGTCCGTAGCCAAGTGCTCTATCCAGCTGAGCTACACACACTCATTGCTTATTGCAAGTACAGAGTATAAAGCCATGTATCCGCTTTGTCAACCTGTTTTTCGATTTTCTTTTTTTGCTTCAGCGAAGCACTTCCATGATGCAAAAATCCTGACTCTCGCCCGCGAGCTGCACCATGAGTTTTTGCATGTGGCGCTCCGAGAGATCGCCGCGCACGGTGAGAAGAAAGCGCACGCTCTCC
>CAUVLB010000074.1:0-5964 GCA_963552595.1 uncultured Stomatobaculum sp.
ATCATCTTCCTCGATGAGGATGTCAACGATGTCAGCGCAGGCCTCGTGGTCGCGCAGCTCCTCTTCCTCGAGTCCGAGGATCCGGATAAAGACATCAATCTCTATATCAACAGCCCGGGCGGCAGCGTCACGGCGGGCATGGCTATTTACGATACCATGCAGTATGTGAAGTGCGATGTCTCGACCATCTGCATCGGCATGGCGGCAAGCATGGGCGCGTTCCTCCTCTCGGGCGGAACGAAGGGCAAGCGCTATGCGCTCCCGAACGCGGAGATCATGATTCATCAGCCCTCCGGCGGTGCCCGCGGCCAGGAGACGGAAATCCGCATTGCGGCGGAGCAGATTCTCAAGACGCGCAGCAAGTTAAACGAGATTCTTGCCGCAAACACCGGCAAGGACATCGAAGTGATTGCGCGCGACACCGAGAGAGATAACTACATGACGGCGGAAGAGGCTAAGGCCTACGGCCTGATTGATGCAGTCATCACGCATCACTGAGCCGGATAAAAGAGAAGGGAAGAAGCATGCCCAATAAGAATGGTGAACATGTGCGCTGCTCTTTCTGCGGCAAGACAGAGGATCACGTTCGGAAACTTCTGTCCGGCCCGAACGGCGTCTACATTTGCGACGAGTGCGTGGCACTCTGCAATGAGATTCTGAACGAAGAGTTTGACCGGGACGAGTCCGCGGAGAAAGCGCTGCAGGGCATTAACCTGCTGCGTCCGAAGGAAATCAAGGCCTTTTTGGATGACTATGTCATAGGCCAGGAGAGCGCAAAGCGTGTGCTCTCGGTCGCGGTCTACAATCACTACAAGCGCATCATGTCCAATACGGACTCTGAGGTTGAAATTCAGAAGAGCAATATCCTGATGCTCGGACCGACCGGTTCGGGTAAGACCTATATTGCGCAGACGCTCGCAAAGATTTTGAATGTGCCCTTTGCGATTGCGGATGCGACCACGCTCACAGAGGCCGGTTATGTCGGTGAGGACGTCGAGAACATCCTGCTCAAGCTGATTCAGGCGGCGGGCGAAGATGTGAAACGTGCTGAATATGGCATTGTTTACATCGATGAAATTGACAAAATCACCAAAAAGAGCGAAAATGTATCTATCACCAGAGATGTCTCCGGTGAAGGTGTGCAGCAGGCTCTCCTTAAGATACTCGAGGGCACGGTTGCCTCGGTTCCGCCCCAGGGCGGCAGAAAGCACCCGCACCAGGAGCTCATTCAGATTGACACGACAAACATACTCTTTATCTGCGGCGGTGCGTTTGACGGCCTCGAGAAGATTGTCGACTCTCGTCTCGGCAGCGGCGGCATGGGCTTTAACTCCCAAGTCATGGCAAAGAACACGAGAGAAATCGACGAGCTCTTCCATCAGGTGATGCCGCAGGACCTCGTGAAGTACGGTCTGATTCCGGAGTTTATCGGCCGCGTGCCGATTACGGTTTCCTTGGATCTGCTCGACGAGGCGGCGTTGGTCCGTATTTTGACGCAGCCGAAGAATGCGCTGGTCAAGCAGTATCAGAAGCTCTTTGAGCTCGACAATGTGAAGCTTGAGTTCACGGAAGGCGCGGTGCGCGAAATTGCCCGCCTTGCGCTGGAGCGTAAGACCGGTGCGAGAGGTCTGCGTGCCATTGTCGAAGATGTCATGATGGATATGATGTATGAAGTTCCCTCCGATGAGACCGTGGGTATTTGCACGGTCACCGAGGAGATGGTAAAGCGGGAGGAAGGACCTCAAATTGTCCACCGCGAGGCGAGCGTAAAGCGCGAGCGGAAAAAACCCTCCAGACCGGGGGAGATTGCCTGAGCGGTGCAATTGAATAGCGTAAAGACACGAGACACGTGACAGGAAGGCGGGCATATGCCCGCCTTTTGAGTCATTTGCGGCACTGAGATAGGAGGAGGTCATGAGGACAAAAAGACGTTATCCTGTAGTTGCGATGCGCGCGCAGGTTGTCCTTCCGGGCGCTGTGGCTCGTTTTGACCTGAGCCGCAGCCGGACGGTTGCCGCGGTGGAAGCGGCAATGCTCCGGGACGGGCTTATTTTTCTGGTGGCGCAAAAAGATCCGGAAGAGCTCGACCCGGGAGAGAAGGGCATCTATCGCTACGGCACCCTGTGCCAGATTCGTTCGCTCACGCGGACTTCGCACAACACGCGGCGCGCTATGCTCTTCGGCATACGGCGTTGCAGCGTGGAGCAGTTGGTTCTGGAGGGCGAGGCCTACGAGGCCGAGGTTTTAAACGCGCCGCTCCGCGCAATCGAAAAGGACGGCGAGGAGACCGAGGCCATGCTCAGGGCCTTGAAGGGCTACTTACAGCTCTATGCGCGAGAGGACAAGGGCTTTGCGGAGAAGTACCTGCCGCGCCTCATCTCTGAGACCGGGCTCATGCAGCTTCTGCAGGCCAGTTCTTCGCAGCTCCCCTGGGCCTGGGGGACGGGACAGCGCTTACTCGAGTGCAACACCGGCGAGGAGTTTTACGAGGTGCTGACCGGCGAATTGACGCGCGAAATCGATGTCGTACGAATGCGCCGCGAGTATGAGCAAAAGCTCCGCGTACGTCTCGATAAGAGCCAGCGCGAGTTCATGCTGCGCGAACAGCTTCGCATTATTCGGGAGGAGCTCGGCGAGGACACCGAGACCGAGGGCGATGCGAAGCGCTATGAGGGCAGGATTGCCGAGCTCACGGCGAGTGCGGAGGTGAAGCAGAGCCTGCTCCGCGAGAGTGCCCGCCTTGCGCGCCTTATGCAGGGCACGCAGGAATATGCGCTGCAGCAGAGTTATCTGGACACAGTGCTCTCCCTGCCCTTTGACCTTTGCACGGAGGACAAGGCATCCCTCCGTGAGGCAAAGCGAATTTTAGATCGAGATCACTACGGGCTTACGCATGTCAAGGAGCGCATTCTGAACAGCCTTGCCGTGCGGCAACTGAACCCGGAGGCCGCGCAGGAAGTGCTCTGCCTCGTGGGACCGCCCGGAACCGGCAAGACCTCCTTAGCACGCAGCATAGCCGAGGCGCTCGGGCGGCGCTATGTGCGAATCAGCCTAGGCGGCGTGCAGGACGAGGCAGAGATACGGGGGCACCGAAGAACCTATGTCGGCGCCATGCCGGGGCGTGTGGCCGAGGCCTTGCGGCGCTCGGGCTGCAAAAATCCGCTGATTTTACTGGACGAAATTGATAAACTGTCGAAGGAGTACCGCGGAATGGCGGCGACGGCAGCGCTCCTCGAGGTTCTGGACAGTGCGCAGAACCGGAGTTATCGCGATCACTATGTGGAGCTGCCCATGGACTTATCGCAGGTCTTTTTCCTGGCGACCGCCAATACGACAGAGGGCATACCGGCACCGCTTCTCGATCGCATGACCCTTGTTTACCTAAACAGTTATACCGAGGCCGAGAAGTTTCACATCGCGAAGCGCTATCTCCTTCCGAGGACACGACAAAACGCGGGGCTTAGCGCGGACCGGCTCAGATGGACGGACGGCGCTCTGCATAAGCTCATACGGGAATATACGCGGGAGGCCGGTGTTCGCGCCGCCGAGCGCATGCTCCGCGAGGTTTCGGAGAAGTGCGCGCGGAAACTGCTCCTTTGCGAGGCAGAGCGCTTTGAAGTGACGGCCGGAAATCTCTCCGCTTACCTCGGGGAAGCTCGCTATCCCGAGCGGCGCTCACGGCGACACGCGGAGATCGGTCTTGCCTACGGGCTCGCCTATACGGCCTACGGCGGCGTGGCACTCTCGGTCGAGGTGGATGTGAACCGGGGACGCGGGCTCTTTCGGCCGACCGGACAGATGGGGAGCGTGATGCGGGAGTC
The DNA here is from genome assembly GCA_963552595.1 of uncultured Stomatobaculum sp. Taxonomy (GTDB): domain Bacteria; phylum Bacillota; class Clostridia; order Lachnospirales; family Lachnospiraceae; genus Moryella. Next base: position 3,822 of record CAUVLB010000074.1, read on the forward strand.
CGCGGAACTCGCGCTTGCGGTTGCAAAGCGGGAGGCAAGCGAACGCGGAATTCCGGCTGCCTTTTTCCGTGAGTACGATGTGCACCTGCATATTCCGGCGGGAGCGGTACAGAAGGACGGGCCGAGTGCCGGTGCAGCCATGGCGCTCGCGTTGCTCTCGGCCTGCCTCGGAGAAGCCGTGCGCGCAGACCTTGCGGTGACCGGGGAAATTACGCTCCGCGGGCACATACTGCCGGTGGGCGGACTCAAGGAGAAGTTGCTCGCCGCAGCGAGAGAACGCTTTACGGAGCTCGCGCTTCCGTATGGGAACCGCGGCGAGGCGGAGAGTCTGCTGCCTGAAATCGCGTCGGGACTTACGATTCACTATATCAAAGAATTTCGGGAACTTGCGGCGCTTGCGCTGACAGGACGGAGAGAAGAGACAGATGGAGAAAAAGACGACAACAGTACGCCCTTCGGTGGCAGGTGCCTTTGGGAAAAAGCAGCAGATTGTGAAGAAGGAGAGGGTGAAGAAGAAGGGGATTGAAGTCCCCCCGGCGGTATACCGCCCGTTGATTAACGAAGACGGGAAGAGCCAAATCAAGGATGCCGTGCTGCAGTTTGTGCTCGGGGTGACGAGCGCGCTGCCGGAGAGCAGTCTCCCGGAATTTGCCTTTGCCGGGAAGTCGAATGTAGGCAAATCAAGCCTTTTAAACGCACTCGTAAACCGCAAGGCGCTCGCGCGGACTTCGTCGCAGCCCGGTAAGACCCAGACCATCAATTTTTATCGCGTGAACGGCGCAGTCTATTTTGTGGACCTCCCGGGCTACGGCTATGCGAGCGCGAGCGAGGCGGTGAAGGCGAGCTGGGGCAAGATGATAGAGCGTTACCTTAACGAGGACAAGCAGCTTCGCGCGGTCTTCCTGCTTCTCGACCTTCGCCATGCCCCCTCGGAAAACGACATTCTGATGTACAACTGGATACTGGAGCAGGGGCTTCCTGCCGTACTGGTGGGAACCAAGGCGGATAAGTTAAAGAGGAGCCAGCTGGAAAAGCAGAAAAAGCTGCTCCGCGAGACCCTCGGCGCAACAAAAGAGACGCCGCTCATTCTCTTCTCCTCGGTCACAAAACAGGGGAGAGAGGATTTGCTGCGTCTCGTTGCGGAGATGGCGGGGGAGAACTTAGTCCCGCGGCAGTAATTCGTTCAGAACGAGGCGGTAAACACGGTCCGGGTGCAGCGGAAAATTCCGGCAGATTTTAGCCGCCTGCGCTTCCTCGGGAACGGTAAGCGTAAGCGCAAGGAGAACTTTGTTTCCTTCGCCGAGCTCACAGCGGACGCGGTACTCGTTCGTCTCGGTCGGGATATAGTCCGCGCGCACATGGCGTTCGTTTTCGATGCGCAGCTTATGTTCGGCGAGAAAACGCTCCATATCGTCGCAGATTTCCGGGGAAAGGCGCTTTCCGAAGAAGGATAGGGTCTCAAGCCCCTCGGACGAGAGCGTGTAGCGGCTCCCGTAAGCCGTGCTGTGCCGCAGGATGAGCCCGGAATCACAGAGTTCTGCGAGGGCTTGGCGCAGGGTAAAATAGTTCGTGTATTCGCGCGACAGAAAAAATTCGGTGATGCGGTGCTCTGCGAGCGCGGTATTCACCTGCTTTAACAGATACAGTATCATGAGTTTATAGAGTGTCATGGGTTCGGACAGCATGCGTACCTCCAATCCCGGCCAGTATAGCAAGCTTTGCAAGCAAGGGGAAGTGTGTTAAAATATCATGCGGTAATATGGAGGCACAGAGGAAGGCGATGAGAGAGAGGATCAACCGACTTGCGCGGGGCGTACTGAACTCAGAAGTGCCTGTGCTTTCCGTGCGTCCGGAGAACTTACGTCTCTCTGTGCGGCGCGGGGAGATGCTCAGCGCAGAGTTTCATGCGGACAGCGAAAATGGGATACAGCTGAAGGGACTTGCGTACTCGGATGACATTCGCGTTCGGGTGCTGACAGAGAGTTTTGGCGGCGTCAGGAATCGAATTCGCCTCACGGCGGACGCGCGCTACCTGGAAGTGGGAGATGAAATCACCGGTCACATTTTACTTGTGACGGACGGCGGTGAGAAAAAAATAGAATATTGCTTCACTGTGACGGACGGACAGGGCACGGAGCTCCTG
>CAUVLB010000075.1:0-5942 GCA_963552595.1 uncultured Stomatobaculum sp.
CCTCGCAAGTAAGGCAGCTTTTCTACTTCATGACCTTTTTCTCCGCGCACAGTGCTCAAAGTTGTTTGACTGACTTGCTCGGGCCCGCTTGTTCAGCGCTTCCAAGCGCCGCTCGCATCCACGTAGAAGGTATCTATGGTCGTATTGCGCGCCATCTCGCCGCTCTCCGGGTAGAAGTAACCCCAGTGATCGCCGAGCTGTACCCAGCCCTTGGCGCGCTGTCCGTCTCCCAATGCGTAATAGAACTTGTTGCCGTCCATGATGAGCTCGTTCGCAGCCATCTTGCCGTAGGTCGGCGAATCCGCATCCGGATTCAGATAGTACATGACGCCGTTCACATTCTGCCAGCCGGTCAGCATTTCGCCGCTCTCCGCAAAGTAGTACCAGCCCGAAACCGTGCGCGCCCACCCGGTGCGCATCTTGCCCTCGGAACTGAAGAGGTACCACTTACCCTCAATCTGCTCAAAGCCGTCCTTCTTAAAGCTGCCGTCCGGATAGCGGTAGCTCCAGCTGTCACCGTTTAAGATCCATCCCGCCTTCACGACATTGTTTGTCTCACCCGTGGGACCGCCGGTCTGATCCCAGACCGCACCGTGGCCGTCCGAAACCTGTGCCGCGTTGACCCGCATCGAAGCCGACTCGGTCCAGCCGGATGCCTTGCCCGTGCCCTTCGCCTCGGTGCGAACGCGGAAGCTGTAGTAGCCCACCTTCGTCATATAGGGATAGAAATTGTAGCTCTCACCCGCGACCCCAAAGACGCGCTTTACGACATCGTTTCCGCGCCGCAGCACCACTTCGTAGCTGCCGCTCGTATTCGAGGGGGCGCGCCAGCTCGCCAAGCCAATCTGTCCGGACTTCCACTCCGCCTGTTCGGGCTCCGCATAATTTCCCTTGATGCCCGAGAATCGCAGACTCACAATGAGACGCTGTTTGCTGCGCCGCACATCCGTAATCGTGACGCTGTTGTCCGAGAGATGGACATCGCCCGCACCGAGTGTCGTCGAGAAGATTTTGCCGCTGCCCGTCGTGCGAAGCACTGCCTCCACACCGATCTCGGTTCCGATTGCGAGATTGTCGCCGAAGCCCGAAGTCACGCGCACACTCTCCAAGTCATAGGAATCCGCGTTCTCCCAGACGCCGAGTTCTCCCTTTGCCGGCTCCCCGAGTATGGCACCGTCGCGGCTGAGGCTGCTGCCCGGCTCCAGACGATTCTTCACATTGAGTCTCACATTGCTGATTTTCTGTCCGCTCGCGGCCCAGGCCGGCATTGCGGGAGCTGTCGAAAGCAGCGCCAGTGCGAGCGCCGACAAGAGCACTTTCTTCGCCTTCATTTCACTCCTCCTTCTGTGCAAAACCCACAAGTTACCCCACTATTGTAAGTATACAAGATATTTGCTGTCAGAGCAAATAAAAAAGCCCGTCCCCGGTAACCCGGGGACGGGACCCATCACTCTGCTTAGACCAGCTCGAGCAGCACTTCCATCGCTGCATCGCCCTTTCTCAGGCCGATCTTCACGATGCGGGTGTAACCACCCTTTCTGCCCTCGTACTTCGGTCCGTACTCGTCGAAGAGCTTTGCAACAAGGTCAACCTTCTTGCCTGCCTTCTTGTGCTTCGGATCGAACTCGCCCACTGCGTAGAGCTTTGCGAGCATGTGGCGTCTCGCGTTCATTCTGGACGGCTTGTCCTTCTTGATCTCCTTCTGGACGCTGTCGTAAACAACAACCTTCTTGCCATCCTTCTCTTCTCTGACGCGCTTGCCGTTTGCATCCTTGCGCGGCACTTTAGCCGTGACGCTCACGGTCTCAAAGTTGTCCTTTTCCTTCACTGCAAGTGCAATGAGGGGCTCGACCATCTTTCTGACTTCCTTTGCTCTCGCCTCGGTCGTAACAATCTTGCCGTTTGCGATGAGAGCCGTTGCCTGACTTCTCAGGAGAGCCAGTCTCACGTCCGTTTTGCGTCCAAGCTTTCTGTACTTTGCCATTGGTTTTCTCCTCCGTTTGGGAGCGCGGTCCGTGCCATATCGGGACTCATCGGATCCGCACCATACTCATAGACCGTCGCCGTCTTGCCTGACAGTCTTTACTGTAATTCTTCTTCCTCTTCGCCCGTCTCCTCGCTCTGGCGCAGCTGCAAATTGAGATCCGCAAGCTTCTCCAGAACTTCGTCGAGCGACTTCTTGCCGAGGTTTCTCACCTTCATCATGTCTTCCGGCGTCTTGTTGATCAACTCTTCGACCGTGTTGATGCCCGCACGCTTCAAACAGTTGTAGGAGCGCACCGAGAGCTCAAGCTCATCGATGTTCATCTCGAGCACTTTTTCTTTCTCGTCGCTCTTCTTCTCGGACATGACCTCGACTCTGCGCGCATTTTCCGAGAGATCCACGAAGAGACCCAGGTGCTCCGAGAGCACCTTTGCCGCGAGGCTCACCGCCTCATCCGGCGCCGCCGTGCCGTCGGTAAACACGTCAAGCGTGAGCTTGTCGTAGTCCGTCATCTGGCCGACACGGGTATTTTCCACGCGCATGTTGACGCGCTCCACCGGCGTGTAGATGGAATCCACCGCAATCACGCCGATCGGCAGGTCACCCTGCGCCTTATTCTTCTCCGCGCTGACATAGCCGCGTCCGTTTGTGATTGTGAGTTCCGCCGAAAACTTCGTGCTGCCGCCGGAAATGGTCGCAATGACCTGATCCTTATTTAGGATCTCAATATCCGCATCGCACTGAATATCAGCAGCGGTGACCACACCCTCACCCTCAAAATCGATATAAGCGATCTTGGGTTCCTGGGAGGTCGAGCTATTCTTGATTGCAAGGCTCTTGATGTTCATGATAATCTCCGTCACATCCTCCTTGACCTGGGGGATGGAAGAGAACTCATGGAGCACACCGGCAATCTTTACCTGGCTCACCGCGGTTCCCGGAAGGGAGGAGAGCATAATGCGGCGCAGGGAATTTCCGAGCGTCAGACCATAGCCTCTCTCAAGCGGTTCGCAGATAAAACGGCCAAACGTTTTGTCTTCGGAGATCTCAGCAATCTCGATATTTGGTTTCTGAAATTCGAACAAGAATGATACCTCCTTTAAATCTTTGGCCACGCATTGAAACACTCCGAAAAGCCCCACGTAGGGAGTCTCTCGAACAGAGACTCCCTAGCGGTAGACATATTACTTGGAGTACAACTCAACGATCTGCAGTTCATCGACCGGGACGTCAATCTCCTCGCGGGACGGCAGTGCCTTGACCGCGCCCTTCAGGTTCTCCTTGTCGGACTCGAGCCAGGTCGGAACAATGCGACCGGAAGTCATCTCGAGAACCTCCTTGTAGCGCTCCGAAGACTTTGCTCTCTCCTTGATTTCGATCGTGTCGCCTGCCTTGATCAGGTAGGACGGGATGTTCACGATCTTGCCGTTCACCAGAACGTGTCTGTGACCGACGATCTGACGCGCCTCTCTTCTGGTTCTTGCCCAGCCGAGGCGGAAGATTACATTGTCCAATCTGCTTTCAAGAAGGATCATCAGGTTTTCACCGACCTGTCCTCTCATGCGGGACGCCTTCTCGAAGTAGTTGCGGAACGGCTTCTCCAGCACACCGTAGATGAACTTAGCCTTCTGCTTCTCGCGAAGCTGAGAGCCGTACTCGCTCATCTTGCGGTTTGCTCTTCTCAATTCTCTGTTGGACCTTTTATCGATGCCGAGGAATCCGGGCTCCAGGCCGAGAGATCTGCATCTTTTAAGAACAGGAACTCTGTTAACTGCCACTTTTCTACCTCCTGATTATACTCTTCTGCGCTTCGGCGGACGGCATCCGTTGTGCGGAACCGGGGTCACGTCCTTAATGCTGGTCACCTCAATGCCGCACGCAGAGAGCGCACGGATTGCGGCTTCACGCCCGGAACCCGGACCCTTCACCATCACGTCAACAGACTTTAAACCATGGATGATAGCTGCTTTTGCGGCAGTCTCTGCAGCCACGGAAGCTGCATACGGAGTAGATTTCTTTGAACCTCTGAATCCAAGGCCACCTGCACTTGCCCAGGACAGCGCATTGCCCTGTAAATCAGTCAGCGTAACAATCGTGTTGTTAAACGAAGACTGAATGTGTGCCTGGCCGCGTTCAACGTTTTTCTTAACGCGCTTCTTGGCGGACGCCTTCTTCGCGCTTGACATCTGCTGCTTTGCCATTAAACTAACCTACTTTCTCGTTTACTTGAACCAAGTTCGCTCCTGTCGTTAAAACATGCAACGTGATTCAATTCTGCGGTTACTAAATTTACTTCTTCTTATTAGCAACGGTCTTTCTCGGGCCTTTGCAAGTTCTTGCGTTCGTCTTGGTCTTCTGACCGCGAACAGGCAAGCCCTTACGATGGCGAATTCCGCGATAGCAGCCGATTTCGGTGAGTCTCTTGATGTCCATAGCGATCTGTCTTCTCAAATCACCCTCGACAACCTGAGTTTCAGCGATCACTTCGGCAATCTTCTTGACTTCGTCATCGGTGAGATCCTTGACTCTTGTGTTCGGATCCACGCCGGCCTGGGACAGAATTCTGTTGGAACTCGTCACACCGATACCATAGATATAGGTGAGTCCGATTTCAACACGCTTCTCTCTCGGTAAATCAACGCCTGAAATACGAGCCATTGTGCTGTCTTCCTCCTGTATTATTTTTGCTGCGTCTTAGCCTTGTCTCTGCTTGTGCTTCGGGTTCTCGCAGATGATTCTGACGGAGCCCTTGCGCTTGATGACTTTGCACTTCTCGCACATCGGCTTGACTGAAGATCTGACTTTCATTGTGTGATACTCCTTTCATCTGCCAACAAAGTCGCCATAGTAGTATAGCAGTTTTAATTCTGCTTTACAAGCCTACAGTTCACTTCTGCAGATTATTTATTTCTCCAAGTAATTCTTGCCTTGTTGAGATCATAGGGCGACAACTCCACTGTCACCCGGTCGCCCGGGAGTATGCGGATGTAGTTCATTCTGAGCTTGCCGGAAATGTGCGCGAGCACCTGATGGCCATTCTCCAGTTCTACCTGAAACATCGCGTTCGGCAGCTTCTCTATGACCTTACCTTCCAGCTGGATTACGTCCGTCTTTGACATCCTACTGTCCTTTCGGTTTATTGCATTCTGTCCGGATCGTCCTTGCCGAGCGATAAAATCTCGGGTTCGCCGTCCGTGATCAGAATTGTATTCTCATAGTGGGCCGCGAGGCTGCCGTCTGCCGTGGTCACGGTCCAGCCGTCATCGCCCCAGTCCACTTCGTAGGTTCCGATGGTAATCATCGGCTCGATCGCCAGGGTCATGCCCGCCTGGAGGCGTATGCCCTTCCGGTTCATGCGGAAATTCGGAACTTCCGGATCTTCGTGCAACTCGGTGCCGATACCATGCCCCACCAAATCTCTCACGACCCCGTAGCCGCGCTCCTCGGCGTAGTCGCCGATTGCACCGCAGACATCGTTTAAGTGGTTGCCCGCCTTCGCAAAGCGCAGGCCCGCAAAGAAGGACTCTCGCGTCACATCGATTAAATCCTGCGCCTCTTTCGAGATTTCGCCTATGGCCCAGGTTCTCGCGGCATCACTCTGCCAGCCCTTCCAGATCACACCGGTATCGAGCGATACAATATCGCCCTCGCGCAGCACGCGCTTCTTCGAGGGAATGCCGTGGACAATCTCCTCGTTGACCGAAACGCAGACACTCGCGGGATAGCCCTCGTAGCCGAGGAAGGAGGGGATGCAGTCGTAGCCGCGAATTAACTTCTCGCAGAGTCTGTCGACCTCAAAGGTCGTCATACCCGGCTTTAAAGCCGCATGCAGCTCTTCGTGCACCTTGGCGAGAATTGCTCCCGCCTCCCGCATCAGCTGAATTTCATGTTCCGACTTCACCGTCACTGCCATTTCAAACTCCATTCTCCGGGGCAGCTCAAATCAGCGCCTTGATTG
>CAUVLB010000076.1:0-5839 GCA_963552595.1 uncultured Stomatobaculum sp.
GCTGTAATTCGGCACAGTCTCAAGAAGTTTCTTTGCCATTTGTCTCCTCCTTTTCCGAATGCGACGGCTGTCTGCCGCCACCCCTCTCATTATACTCAGCTTTTCCGGATTGTGCAGGTTTATTTCTTTTTGAAGTACAAAACCGAAAGTCAGCCCTAGATTTTTCTTATGCGAGCGCAAACAAAGCGGTAAATATTGTGCTAAGTATACAAAACCCCATCTATTAGCTCGGTAACTCGGATGCCTGAAATCCTACCACAGCTTGAAATACCGTGAAGCAAAGCGGGATGCGCTCGGCAAAACCGCAACGCAACTCCCGGCACAGCAAAAAGAGACAGCGCCGCAGGGCGCTGTCTCTTTTTGCTTCATCTGTTTCTTCTGTTTCTTTTGTTTCTTCTCTTCAATCTTTTGTTTCAATTCCTAGGTTTCTTTGCAATCGAAAGGCGCTTCCGCTCAGTTTCCGCCGCCCGCCGCAAGCAGTTCCGTGAGTTCCGGCGCTCTCTGAATGAGTCCCTCCTGCTTCATCCAATCTATGTTCTCCTGCCAGGAGCTCTCGGTCTGCGAGAGGAAGGAGGCGCTCTCCGTCTCCATCTTCGGGAGGAGCACCGCGGCGCTCTTTTGCTCAACCGACTCGCTGAGCGGGAAGTTCTCGGCATTCTGCTTCTCAAGGAGCAGCTTCACCGAGGCCTCGGGATTGCTCTTAAAGTCCGCAAAGCCCTTCTTCGACGCACGGACAAACTTTTCCGCGAGCTCCGGTTTGTCCTTCAGCACACTGTCGTTCGTAATCAGGCAGAGCTCATAGTAATTCGGCACGCCGTAGTCGCTCGGCGAGAAATAGTTCAGCGAAAAGCCTTCTTCCTCAAGCTGCGGCACCTCGTGGTTCACGAGGCATCCTATGGTCGCATCCACCTGACCCGTGGTCATGGAGCTCATGAGGTCAAAGCCCACATTCTTTAAGGTCAAGGCGCTTGTATCCGCGCCGACATTGCGCATGAGCACCGAGACCATGGCCTCAGAGAGCGGGGTTCCCGCATAGCCGACCGTCTTCCCCTCCAGATCCTTCGGGCTCAGAATGTTCTTATCCTTAAGAGACAGGACGATGTTCAGCGGACTCTGGCAGACCGCGCCGAGCGACTTCACCTTGACGCCCTGGTCTGCGACCATCTGAATGATGTCTTGCTGGTAATAGAGTCCGAATTCCGCCTTGCCCGCGGAGACAAGGGAAATCGCATCGTTCTCGTTCGAGGGGAACTGCACATGGACATTGAGCCCCTCTTCCGCATAATAGCCCCGCTCAATCGCCTCGTAGATGAATGCGTGAATCGCATTCGGATACCAGTCGAGGACTATGTTTACGTCTTGCAGCTCTGCCTCCTTCTTCTTAGCGCCGCAGGCCGCCAGCGAAGCCGCGAGCACCAAGGCCGAGGCAGCCGCCAAAACTCTCTTTCCGAATCCCTTCTTCATCTATCCTTCCTCCTATGTTTTGCTTCCTGTTCTGTCTCTTGATTGTTGCGGAAACGGAGTGCCCGGGTCTCGATGCGTTTTGCGAGCTCCGTTAAGAGCATGGCCGCAAGACTTAAGAGCACAATCGGCGCAAATACACCGGCACCGTCCAACTGTGTCATCATGCGACGTGAAAAATAGCCGAGTCCCGCCTGCGCACCGAGCCATTCGCCGATTGCCGCGCCGATGACCGAGAGCGGTATCGCCATGCGTATTGCCGTGAAAAAATAAGGGAGCACCGCCGGGAGCTTGAGCTTCCAAAAGAGCTGACGGCGCGAGGCCCCGAGGGTCTGCATGAGCTCCGTCATCTCAGGCGGTATGGCTCGAAAGCCGTCCGACAGCGTGACCGCAATCGGGAAAAAGGTCATGAGCACCGCCGCGAGCACCTTGCTCCAGATGCCGTAGCCGAGCCAGAGCACAAAGAGCGGCGCAAGTGCGGTGGTCGGTATGGTCTGCGAGGCGACCAGGAGCGGGTAAAGCGCCCGCTCCGCGGTACGACTGTTATCCATGAGTACCGCGAGGAAAATACCGAGCACCGCGGAGATGGTGAGAGAAAGCGCCACAACCGCCATGGTCGCAGGCAGGTGTACCAGAAAGAGCGGTGTTCTGAGCTCATAGATGCGGCGCAAAATCTGCGTCGGCGCAGGCAAAATATAGGCGGCATTCATGCGCCGCGCGAGCACTTCCCAGAGAAGAAAAAAGCCCGCCATGGTGAGGAGGGACGGAAGTCGCCCCGCAAATTTTTCTTCTCTCATGCCTGCATCTCCCGCGAGAGGAGCCCGATCAACTCCCGCTTTAATTCCAGTGCGCCGGGTTCGCCGAGGCTCTCCACGCTCCGCGGATAGGAAAGCGGCACGCGAAATTCGCGCAGTTTACGAAGCGGACGCTCTGTAATCACCAGAATGCGCTCGGAGAGGAAAATAGCCTCCTCGACATCATGGGTCACAAACAGTATGGTTCGCTTCTCCTGCCTCCGGCGCTCGAGCAGCCATTCCCGCATCGAGAGCCGCGTCATATAGTCGAGCGCCGAAAAGGGCTCATCGAGTAAGAGCAGCTCCGCGCCGGTGAGCAGAGTGCGCGCAAAGGCCGCCCGCTGTCGCATGCCGCCGGAGAGGGCAAGCGGACTCTTCTCCGCCCAGTCGCCGAGGCCGACCGCCGAAAGGACTTCCGCGACCTTTAACCGTCGCTCTGACTCGCTCAAGGGGCTATCGCCGAGTTCCAGGGGGAGCCCCACGTTTTCCGCGACCGTTCGCCAGGGAAAGAGAAGATCCTGCTGGGGCATGTAGCCGCAGCAGCGCCGTTTCTCCGAAATCGGCTCACCGCAAACCATTATGCTGCCGCTCTCCGGCGTGAGCAGGCCGTTCATCAGGCGAAAGAGGCTGCTCTTACCCGCACCGCTCGGGCCTAGGATTGAGACAAACTCTCCCGCTTCCACGCGAAAGGAGAGCCCGTCCAGTAGGAGAGGGGCGTCCGCGGTGTAGCGAAAGCGCAAGTCCGAAAATTCAAGTGCCGTCATTGTTTCTCCTCAAGATTCCAACCGTGATCCAGGGGGCCGCTGCCCTTTCCGAGCGAGAGCCCCGAGAGCAGTGCGCCGCGCACATAGGCCTTCGCACGTAGCACCGCCTCCGTGAGCGCCGCCCCCTTTGCGAGCTGTGCCGCAATTGCGCTGCTCAAGGTGCAACCGGTTCCGTGGGTGTTCTCGGTCGCAATGCGCTCCCCGCGAAGCCACATGCCGCCCTCGCTGCCGAGATAGAGATAGTCGTCCGCGCGCGTTGTATCGTGCCCGCCCTTTAGTAAGACCGGAGCGCCGTAGCGCGACCAAAGTTCTTTTGCGGCCTTCTCCATTGCCGCCGCGCCGTGAACGGACTCTCCGAGCAAAAGCTCTGCCTCCGGTAAATTCGGCGTAATCAGGCTTGCAAGCGGAAACAAGTTTTCCGTGAGTGCCTGCACCGCGGTCTCCTCAATGAGACGCGCGCCGCTGGTCGCGACCATGACAGGATCCACCACAAGGCGCTCCGTTTTATAAAAGCGGAAGCGCTCCGCCATCGCAGATATCAATGCCTCGCTTGCGCACATGCCGACCTTGACCGCGTCCGGCGGAATGTCCTCGTAGACCGCATCCAACTCTGCCGTTAAAAACGCAGGTGTCACCGTCATGATTGCCGTGACCCCGCAGGTGTTCTGCGCGGTCAGCGCTGTGACCGCGCTCATGCCGTAGACTCCCTGTGCGAGGAAGGTCTTTAAATCCGCCTGTATGCCCGCGCCGCCGCTCGAATCACTGCCGGCGACCGTGAGCGCTGTTCTCCGCTCCATATCTATTCTCCTGTAAAAAAAGACAGAGCTACCCCTCGGCATCTCTGTCTGTCTGTGAGATTCCTACGTTGGCATTACCCAAATCAGGTGTTCGGGTTCCGGTTTTCCGGTCTCAGCTGCACGCAGCACCCCGTCTCGTTTCTGTTTAATTTTAGTTTGCCGCACCCCGACTGTCAAGTCAGTCTCAGTGCACGTAGACCGGCATGCCGACCGTGACGCGCTCATAGAGCTGCTTTGCGAAGGCCGGCGGCAGGTTGATACAGCCGTGGCTGCCGTTCGTCTTGTAGATGTTCCCGCCGAACGTTCCGCGCCAGGTCGCATCGTGCAGGCCTATGCCGCCGTCAAAGGGCATCCAGTAGCTCACGAAGGCCTCGTAAAGCCGCTGCGATCCGCGGAGTATGCGATTGCGCTGCTTATAGTTGATGCGGAAGCTGCCGTAGTGGGTTGCGCGCTCGCGGTTCGGCGTTCCCGTCACGCAGGCGCTCTCCATGACTTTTCTGCCGTTCTCAAAGAGAATGACTCTCTGCTTCTCGATGCTGATGTCGATGTAGGTCAGGCCGTGTCCCAGCTGGAACTCGGGATCCGCCGCAAGCACCGGGACAAAGATATCGTCCTTCGCCATTACAACTTCGCCGTTCAGCGACTTCGGTGCCTCACGCACCGGCTGCGTGTTCTCTGTCTCCGCATCGGAAGCATCTCCCTCGCGGCTAAGACTCTCAACCGTCTCGGATTCCGCAGGCGCGGCACCTATGGTGACCGTATCGCTGCCCACGGCCTCGACGCGCACGCTCTCAGAGGGCGTTGCGACTTCCGGCTCCGCAGCGGGCTCATCCGGCACATTCTCAACAAAAATACCGTCCCGAAGCTTTGCAATCAGAATCGGACTTTCGGCATCTGCCGCGCGCTCTTCCTCGCTTCGTATGGTCGCAATGAGTTCCGGTTCGGGCGTCTGCTTGGCCTCAGCCTCCCGTAAAATCTGCTCTGCCTTTTCCTTGTTCTTTTCTCGCTTCGCCGCACGTTTCGCCTGCTTCAGGATTTTTGCGTTTGCCGCCACGCGCGCATTCCGCTGTGCATCGGTCTCCCGCGCCGGACGGTTAATGCCGAGCTTGTTGCAGAGTATCTGCATCGTGAGCTCTACATCCACGATATAGTTCTCGCCGCCGTTCTCCGCGGAGAGACTTGCGAGTGAAGGTTGAAACTGCTCCTGCAGGCCGTTCAAATAGGCCTCGACCGAAGCGTAATCCAGACCGGTCGCGCCGTCCCGCGTCTCGACCAGCCAACTGTTCAAGGTCGCGCTGTCAAGCTGCTGCGTCGCCGGACCTATGAAGAAGGTGAAGTTGTGCTGTACGAGCAGATTTCTCGCATTCATCTTCTCGGTGAGCGCTGCATCGTCCGTCAATACGGACGGCTGCACCGCAAAAGTCTCGGTCAAATCCAGTTCTGTCTGATCCGATTCCAGCGCCTGCTCAACAAGATTCAAAATCTCTTCCTTGTCGGCACTCCATCCTGTCTCCGCAGGAATAATCGAATAGCCGGCATCTTCCACGAACTCGGAGAGCCTTGCATCCTTCGCCGGAAGAGAAAGTTCAAAGAGCCCCTGCTCCTCGAGCAATTTCTCCGCCGCCTCGCGGTGCACGTCGACGGTTCTCTTGCTCAGAAGTTCATGGCGCCGAAAGATTGCAATCGGCCATGCGAATGAGGAGCCCTCTTTCAGCGCTTCCTTCCAGTTGTCCCGGCTCTCGACCCCGAGCACATCCTTCCGGTGCAGAGAATAGCTCAGATCCTTGACGCGTATGCCGAGCGAACCCTCGGTCGCCGCCGCCGTAATCAGTTCCTGTGCTCTCGTATAGGAAATCAGTGAGGCATCCTTTCCGTCCACTGTCGTATTCGGGTAAGTGTGACCCGCAAAAAAAGCAGCGCCGCCCAAGTAACAAGCACACAGGACTACCGCAGCGCCACCCAGTATTTTCTTTTGTTTTTGTTCCATTGTGTTTTTTTCGCGTTCCTCCGCCTTAATGAAATC
>CAUVLB010000077.1:0-5774 GCA_963552595.1 uncultured Stomatobaculum sp.
GTCATTGACCTCCGCGGCGCAGGCTTCCGGCGTATTGCTGATGCCGACGCCTTCTTGCACAAAGGCATTGGGGCCGGTCACACAGCGATAGCCCAGGGCTTCGAATTTAGCCCGGGCGTTAAAAAAGGCGGAGCGATAGGGTTCCGTTGCAGCGCCGAAAGAAGGAGAGATAAAACCGATGCTTCCGTTTTCGGGTAAAAAGTGAGGGTAGCGCATAGAGCCTCCTAAAATCACAGTGAGTTTCGGGAATCAATTGTTATCGCTTAAACTCTATTATGCCACCGAAGTCGCTTTCTTAACAGGGAATTGCGGGGTAGAATGGGATTGAGAAGAAACGCATGAGAAGGAAAGTATAAAAGCGGTATAAAACAGGAGGAATGACTGTGAGTTGGAGCGGCATGCGGAATAAGCTTGAAAATGAATATCTGGCGAGGGCTCTCCGCGGACATATCCGTTACTATGCGACGAGTTACAGCAAGAGTCCGGACCACGAGGGACGTGCGGCGATTCTCTTGGACGGTAAGGAAATCATTGCGGGCTGCTATTATAACAACTGGTTTAAAGCCGCACTATTTCCGCGGGATGCGCGCTACGAGCGGCGGATGAAAGAGGAGATGGCGTTCATGGATGACACTGCGGTGCGACTCGGTGTCTTTGACCAGCGGAGTTTCTATGAGGCCTTTTCGATCTTTGACAATCAGAGCATCGAAGAGAGTCTGTCAAGCGAAAATATACTGGTCCGTATTTTCGCGATTCTGGACCGCAGGGTCGGAAAACGGAGACTGGAAAAAATAAGGCGGGGAATCGAAGGGGAAGAAAAAACGTTTCGTGAATTTTTTGCGATACGGGCAGCCGCGGAAGGGTTGCGCGCGGAGAGGGGAGAGGAGGAATGAAGAGAGAGATGAAACGGGTCGCGGGACTTCCGCTGCCGCTTTACCTTGCCGTGCTCGGACTGCTTATCCTATCGCTTTGGCGCGGTGTTATTCCGGCAGGCATGCCGGGCGGCTTATTTTTACTGTTGGTGCTCGGCGAGGGCCTTAACGAACTCGGGAAACATGTGCCGCTTGTAAGGACCTATTTCGGCGGCTCTGTGGTCTGCGTGCTCGGCGGTGCGGCGCTCTCGGCGCTCGGGCTCTTCCCGGAGGGCAGTATGGACTTGCTCGAGAGCTTTATTCAGCGCGAGGGCTTCTTGATCTTTTATATTGCGGCGCTGATTACGGGCAGTCTCTTTCAAATTGACCGTCAGCTCTTATTTCGCGCCTCGCTCCGCATTTTGCCGACGGCGCTCGCAGGGGTTCTTGCGGGCACGGCGGTCGTGGTAGTTCTCGGCCTCTTACAGGGCTTTCGCCCCGCGGAGAGTCTGCTCTATATCGCAATCCCCATGACTTCCGGGGGCATGACGGCGGGCGCGGTGCCGCTCTCCGGGATTTACGCCGAGGCGACCGGGATTCCTGCGGGCGAAATTTTAACGCGGATTGCACCGGCAACGGTGCTCGGAAACATTGTGTCCATACTCTTCGGTGCGCTCTCGGTTCAGCTCTCGCAAAAGTTCCCGAAGATCAGCGGCGGCGGAAGGCTGCTCCGCGCTGAGGCGGGCGAGAAAACGGCGGAGCGCCTCCCTGTCGACTTTTCCAAGCTGCTCGCGGGCTTGGTACTTTCGCTTGCCTTTTACATGGCCGGGGCTTTGTTGCACGGCTTTCTCCCTGCGCTCCCGGCCTATGCGGGCATGATACTCTGCATCATGGCGGCAAAGGGCTTTTCAATCCTGCCCGGGGAGATGGAAGAGGCAGCGGCTGCATGGGGACAGTTTGTGATTCGCGCCTTTACGGCGGCGGCACTCACGGGCATAGGCATTGTGCTCCTCGATCTAAACCGGCTCGCTGCCGTGCTGACACTTCCGTATCTCCTCACCGTTGTGCTCGGTGTACTCGCGATTACCCTGACCGCGGGGTTTGTGGGCAGCAGGCTCATGGGCTTCTATCCGCTGGAAGCATCGATTGCGGCGGGCATGTGCACGACGAATATGGGAGGTTCCGGAAATGTGGCGGTGCTCTCTGCTGCGGATCGCATGTCGCTCCTGCCCTTTGCGCAGATTGTCACCAGGAGCATAGGTGCGCTCATGCTGACGCTCGGCGGTATTTTGGTGGGACTGCTCGCGGGCTGAAGGTGTTTTCCCGCTTAATCCGTGTGCTCTACGGGGCTTGCAAAGCGCCGAAGCTAGCTCTGATTGATTTTGATGGTTCCGAATTCGCTTGCTGTTGAATTAAGGTCGGATTGTCGCAAAAGTGAAGATGTGCTATTATAAAAAATAGCGCTAATTAAGACGCGGAGCCCTCTTACGGAGGGCTCCGCGTTTGCGGCATGAGAGAGGGGGAGAAAACGATGAAGATAGATCCGCGCGCACTGTCGGGAGATGGTTTTTTGAAGGATCAGGACTATCTTAAAAATTTCCCCTACGGTCGCTATCCTACTTCTTATAACGGCTGCGGCTGGGTCGCGATTTTCAATGCCGAGCATGCGACCGGCCACGGCATTGCGGCCGAGGCAGTTTATGAGGCGATGCGTGAAATCCTCCCAAACGAGGGGACCAAGGGCACGCCGTTTCCGACCATGCGTCGGTACTATGCGGAGCGAAACATCCCCGCGTTGTGCATTTACGCAAACGGAGAGGGGCTCATACGGGCGGTGCGGGAGCACGCTTCGCCGCGGGGTATACTCCGCTACATGGAAGGCAGGGAGCCCCACTACATTGCCTTTGTACTGGTCGACAAAGAGCCGCCCGCGCGTTATCGCTTTTTCAACGCGGCGGACGGCAAAGAGGATTTTGTCGAGACCATGGAATATTTTCGGACAGAGCACATATGCGGGGGGCGTATCGTGAGACTGCTGCTGCCGGGGGAGGAGAGAAACGATGCACGAGCGCGTGGCAAAAACAATATTGTCGACGCAAAATGGTCTGAACATCTACCGGGGCGGTGTGAGCAGCATCCTGTCTTGCGACGCGAAGCTGGCGGCGAGCCGCTTTCGGGAGTCGGACGGGGAGCTTGAGGCTAAGATCAACGCGCCCGAGCTGCTCGAGATGACGCTTCGGCGAAAGCAAAGCCGCTGCATGATCATGGTGGGCTCCGCGAGCGAGCCCTATCCGAAGGAAGAGGAGGAACTGCTTCTCATGCGACGTTCCCTCGAGGTGATAGACCGCTTTGAATTCGGTGTGTCTCTTCGGACGAAGTCACTCCGCCTCATCAGGGACCTGGATGTGCTTGCGAGCATTCAGAGAAAAACGCGCTGTGTGGTCGAGCTTATGCTGACCACGGCGGATGAGGCTCTCTCCGCACGGCTTGAACCCGCGGAGAGTACGGTCGCGGAGCGGCGACAGCTGCTAAGGGCACTCCGCGATGCCGGCATCCCGACCGTTGTGACCTTGGGGCCGGTCTTGCCCTATTTGAACGACAGCTTGGAAAATTTGCAGGCGCTGCTTGCGGACTGCGTGGACGCGAAGGTCTACGGTGTTTTGCAGAACGGCTTCGGCGTGACGCTGCGCGCAGGCTCTTCGGACTACTTTTTTTCCTGTCTCAGGGAGCTTTCACCGGAGTTGCCGGAAGCTTACGAGGCGCTCTTACCGCCCGGGAAAGCCAAGAAGGCGGCTTGTTTCCTCTCCCCGAACGCGGAGGCACTCGCGGACTTTTTTAAGACGAGCACGGAGGCCTGCGGTCTGGTCACAGATCCGGAAGAGCTTTTTGCCTTCCGCCATGCCTTTCGGGACAAGGGGGCGGGACAGCAGCTCTCGCTCTTTGATCTCTATGAGCTCTGAAGCGGCTTATATTTCCCAGCCGCCCGAGAGGGTTAGAATGTTTCCCGTGAGATACGCGGGGGCTTCGGCGAGTTGGCAGACGAGAGCCGCGACCTCTTCCGCTTGTCCCATCTGTCCCGCCGGGATTTCCTCTTCGAGCGCGGCGCGCTCTTCTTTCGAGAGCCAGGCGTTCATTTCGGTATCGATTGCGCCGGGGGCTATCGCATTGACCTGGATGTTTGACGGCGCGAGCTCTTTGGCGAGTGCCTTTGTGAAGGCGTTGACGCCGCCCTTGGCTGCGGAGTAGGCGACCTCGCAAGAGGCACCGCGGCTTCCCCAGACCGAGGAGATGAAGATGAGTTTTCCGCCCTCTGCGCGCAGCATACGCGGAATCGCGAGGCGGGATAGGTAGAAGCAAGAACTTAAATCGGTGCGTATCATGGCATCCCAGTCCTCGGGACTCAAATCCTGGAGGAGACCGAGCTTTGAGATGCCGGCGTTTGCGACGAGGAGCGTTAGAGAACCGGGGCACGCATCCAGCGCGGTGAAAATAGCTTCGCAGGCAGCATAGTCGCCTATGTCCGCGCAGCGCGTTTCGACAGCGGCGCCGAGGCTTTGGCAGCGAACTGCCGTATCCTTTAGTTTTTCGGCTTCCTTTCGGGCAATCAAGAATAAGTCAAAGCCTGCCTCCGCAAGGGCAAGGGCGGTCGCACGACCTATGCCGCGGGAAGCGCCGGTCACCAAGGCGAGGGGGCGCTTCTTACTTTTTTTTTCTTCGTTCGGGGAATATGTTTCCGTCATGGGGTGAACTCCTGTCATGGGGTGAACTCCTATTTTATTTCGTATCATCACCAGTGTAACACGCCGCGGGGCTTGCGCCAATTCCTAGCGTTGTGCTAGACTATAAGGGTGCAAACAGTGCGTCCTTTTTGGAGAAAGTGAGGCAGTATGAGTCGTATTTATGACATGATTATCATAGGTTCGGGGCCGGCCGGTCTTGCGGCGGCGGTCTACGGGCAGAGAGCAAAGTTGGATTTGGTCGTAATCGAAAAGCAGATGATCAGCGGCGGTCAGATTCTCAATACGACCGAGGTTGATAACTACCCGGGTCTCCCGGGCATAGGCGGTTTTGAACTCGGGCAAAAGTTCCGCGAGCACGCGGAGAAGCTTGGTGCGCCCTTTGTGACCGATGAGATAACGGAGGTGCGCTTAAACGAGGACGGCACCAAGACCGTGGTCGGCAGCGAAGGAAGCTATACCGCAAAGACCCTCGTGATTGCGAGCGGTGCGGAGCACTCCCTCCTCGGCGTGCCGGGAGAGAAGGAGCTGACCGGCAGCGGCGTCTCCTACTGCGCGACTTGCGATGGCAATTTCTACCGGAACAGAGTCACGGCTGTGGTCGGCGGCGGCGATGTGGCGCTCGGCGACGCCCTCTATCTCGCGCGGCTCTGTCAGAAAGTATACCTGATTCACCGCCGGGACAGTTTTCGCGGCGCCAAGATTCTGGAAGATAAGGTCAGAGAGACGGAGAACATCGAGCTGGTGCTCGACTCGACGGTCGAAGAAATACGCGGCGACGGGCAGTTAAAGTCCGTTCTCGTAAAGAACAAAAAGAGCGGCGCGGAGAGCGAGCTTGCAATCGACGGTCTCTTTATTGCGGTCGGCATTGTCCCCGAGTCGAAGAATTTCCCCTTCCTTGCGACGGATGAGAGGGGATATGTGCTCGGCGATGAGACCTGCGAGACCAATGTGCCCGGTGTCTACGCGGCGGGCGATTTGCGGAAGAAGCAGCTCCGCCAGGTGATTACGGCGGTTGCCGACGGTGCGAATGCCGTGGAGAGCGCCATGCGCTATCTGACCGAACAATGAGAGCTAAGCTTACGCGGGCGCTGAAGCGCCTACTGGTACTGCTTCCCGTCCTCTTTTTGGTGGTCGGCTGCGCGGCGCAGGGAAGCGGCGCGGAGAGCCGGGCAGAAAGTCAGTC
>CAUVLB010000078.1:0-5701 GCA_963552595.1 uncultured Stomatobaculum sp.
AGGCCTCTCTTTTTGTTTCACAAAAAGGATACGTGCGCACCGACAAAAGTCTGCTTTCTGCAAGATACGGTGAAGCAATGCAGCCGGCATCAAATCGTGTGTTCGCTACGTCGGGAGCGGGATGGCTCATAGGGAAATGGCGCAGAGCTTGCCATCGACCTCCACGGCGCTGCATGCTTCCATGCTCTCCGGAGCGACAGAGCCGCCGGAGAGCTCGGTGAGTGCGGATAAAAAGCGCGCGCTGTCCGCCGCCCGAAAGAGAAGGCTTAGGGAGACCGCCTCCGTAAATTGAAGCGAGAGCACCGTCCCGCAGCAGTCCTCCGCGAGGCGGGACACTTTTCCGTAGAAGCCGTAGTCCAGGTTTAAGGAGAGCTGCGCCGCCGGGAGAATTTCAGCCGTGACCGAGGCATTCAGTGCCTCCTTGGCAGCCGCCGTGTAGGCGCGCACCAGGCCGCCGGTGCCAAGCTTGGTGCCGCCGAAGTAGCGCACCACCGTGATCAGCGTGTTGCGGAGCGAGGCCGCGCGGAGCAAATCCAGCATGGGAAGCCCCGCCGTCTTTGCGGGTTCTCCGTCGTCCGAGGATTTTTCGACGGGCGGGTTTCCGTGGAGGATGTAGGCATAGCAGACATGGCGCGCGTCGTAGTGCTGCTTTCGGAGCCCGGCGAGTATCTCCGCGACCTCTTCCTTGCGCCGCACGCAAAAACTCTGCGAGAGAAAGCGGGATTTCTTTTCTTCGTACTCCCCCTGTGCGCCTTTTAACAGGGCGGAAAAGTTTGCTTCCGACATGAAGACCTCCTTGGTAGCAACGGAACCCGGCCGGAATCAAGCTGCGTTTACGGCGGGAAAGCGCGTTTGTTAAGAGCATAACATGAAATGCAAGCTTGTTCACGGAAAAGACGAGAATCATGGTGATAACATTTCTATGATAGAAAAAGGGGCTTGCATCCTATTCAATGTGAAAGGAAAGAAAAAACATAAACACAGAACTTGTACATGCAAACCGACAAGAAGAAAGAAATAAAAACGAAATAATTTATGTAGAAATAATTGACTATTTATTAAGGGTGGGGCAAAATATAGAGGATTTATTATGGAGG
Organism: uncultured Stomatobaculum sp.; assembly: GCA_963552595.1. Classification (GTDB taxonomy): domain Bacteria; phylum Bacillota; class Clostridia; order Lachnospirales; family Lachnospiraceae; genus Moryella. The sequence continues at coordinate 1,098 of CAUVLB010000078.1, forward strand.
AAGTATCGGAAACGGGGAGGAGAGTATATGAGAAGAAGCAGGAACTGGTCAAAGCGTTTGCTTGCCGGAATGCTCAGTGCCGCTATGGTAGCACTGAACGTTTCAACGGCAACGTCCGCTTTTGCGTCACCTTCGGCGGAGGAATACCGCGAGGATGCAGAGCTCATCAATGACCTTGGGCGCTCACAATCGGAGCAGCGGGATATACAGAAGAGAGGGACAGCAAGCCCTTCCGACGCGACAGAAGCCGAGAAGACAGCGCAGGCATCGAATATCCTTGTCGGTTCTTCTCGCTGGGGCACGCCTTCCAATGCGGCTAAGGTATTGTATACGCGCCTAGACGGTGTCGAGATTGAGGTCAGCGCTCAGGCCGGTGTGCTTCCCGAAGGGGCTAACCTGCAGGCGAGGAAACTTTCCGAAGCGGAAGAGACGGAAGTGCTCGCAAAGATCAACGCGCATGCCGAGGCGGCGGGCAAGTCCGCAACGACCCAGTTCCTCTGCGACCTCACGGTTTTAAACGCGGCGGGCGAAGAGATTCAGCCCGACAACACGAAGGGCACGCTTGCGGTTTCGTTCCGCAATGTCACGATTGTTTCGGCGGCGAGTGCCGAAACGGGTACCGATGCGGCTGAGATTGAAAAGAACGCAGTCTCTGTCCTCCATATCGACGAGGCAGCCGAGAAGGTAGATACCCTCCGCGAGGGACTCAATGAGAATACGCCGGTGCTGCAGGCAGCAGCGAAGCACTTTTCCCCGTTTGCGGTGGTCAACTACACGCCGACCTCCGCAACCCCGCTGCCGCTCTCGGTTGCGTTTCAGCGCCTCGACTACGACAACGACAGCCGTCTGGCGTACAAGTTAAAGGATGTGACGGTCACCGACACACCGGGAACCGGCATCAGCTCGATGAACTTCCAGGTCGATACGGGCAGTATGGAGCTTCTCAGTACGCCGACGGGGGTCCAGACCTTTACGGATATTCTAAGTGCGCATAAGTTCTATCAGATTATTTTCCCGACGGCTCTGTCCGCGGCGGACGCGCAGACCTTTATCGAGAACAATATCAAGTTCCATCTGCCGAGCGCCGGTGCGACGCAGCAGGTCAAGATTACGCTCGGAAACGGCGCGAACAACCTGCCGACCGGCGCGACCATCACGAAGGCAATCATTCCGAATCCGGTCGCGAGCGACGGCGCGGAGCACTACTATATGTATGTGGAGCCTGTGGCAAATACGGAAATCAGCTGGGCAGAGAGCTATAATCTCGCGAAATCCTATAAGCTGAACGGGATGCAGGGTTATCTTGCTACCATCACATCTCAGCAAGAGGATCAGACCCTGGATAATATTACGATGAAAGGTGCTTGGTCCGGTGGCGCCCGTATTGAAGGTGTTAATGATGCGTCGAGTGTGCCGAACTGGTACGATAACAGCGCTGCAGGTGTCACGGGTATTTTTTCCAACCTGATGCAACACGGAAACACAGCGGGCGGAAGCTGGCATCAGTGGAGATGGCAGAATGGTCCGGAGACAAACATGGAATTTTATGAAGCCAACGGACGCGGCGCGATTAACGGTGCCTATACGAAATGGGGGCCCGGACAGCCGGACTCTGCGATGATGTCAGGCACAAACTATCGAGAAGGCTTTATGCAGGTTCACCATGGTACCGGCACATGGAACGATTTGCCGAACCTGAATAACTGGCATCCGGCTATCTATGTCTTTGGCTTCTTTGTTGAGTTCAGTTCCTATAATCAGAATGCAACTACAACCGACCAGTCGATTCCGCTGGTTACGAGCGATGTCGCCTATGCGGAAGTGGGCGGGCAGAAGCACTACTTCAGCAACCTCGACGACGCAATCGCCTGGTCAAGCCGGAACGGCAACCCGGCGATTACGCTGACCAACAACACGGTTCTGACGCAGGACATTCCGGCGGGTGTCGTGATCAATACGAACGGCAAGACCCTCGGTGTACCGGCGGGCAGCAACGTCACAAATCACGGCACCATCAATGTGACCGGCGGCAGCGCCTTCCTCGTGCAGGGTGTGAACGGCGGCTTCACCAATGCGGGCAGCGGTGCAGTCAATGTGCCGCTCACGATCAAGGTCAATCCGCGCACCGTGACGGCGATCGAGGCACTTAGCTGGGATTCCTCCCATGTGACGGCGACGGGCCTCATCGGCAACGACCGCGTGACGGGCATTACTGTAAACTTTGACAACAGCCAGCCGGTTGCGACCACGACGACGGAGAATGCGACGCCTCTTGCGCCGACCACCTTCGATAACGGCGGGACGGGCAACACAGCGATCGGTACTTATACGATTACCTATGTTCCGGGGCCGGTGACCAGAAACCCGCATCAGTACACGGTTAAGTTTATCGCGAGCGCACCGGCGGGTCAGACGGCGACCGGCACCATGGCGGATCAGACCATCACCGGCAATGCAGCTGCAAATCTGACGAACGGCTTTGCGGTGGACGGCTGCCGCTTTGTGAACTGGAGCGCTTCGAACGGCCGGACTTATGCGGACGGCGATATGCCGACTCTCTTGGCAACGCGGGACGGCGCAGTGGTCACAATGACCGCAAACTGGGACGCAATCAGGTATAACGTTCAGTATACGGACAATGTGGATACGACCTCTATGACTGCAGTTCTGGCAGACAACCCGAATTATATGACGTCTTATTCTGTTTGGGATCCAGACGTTGCGCTCCTGCCGATGACCTGGACCGGGTACAACTTTGAAGGTTGGTACGATAATCCGGCCTTTACGGGAAGTCCGGTTACAACTTTGTATACCAAGGAAGCACCGGCGAGAGATAGGCACTACTACGCGAAGTGGAGCATCAAGACCTATAACCTCCGCTATCACCTGAACGATTCCGTGACCCAGCCTGCATACAATCAGGATTGGGGATTCACGAGCTATACGGTCGAAGACGCGGTGTATCCCTTCTTGGGGGCGATTCGTCCGGGGTACAATTTCCTCGGTTGGTTTACGGATGCGGCGCTTACTACGCCCGCTCCGGCAACGCTGGATCCGACGGAGGGTGATACGAACCCGACCGATCTCTACGCAAAGTGGAGTGCGCCCCTGCCGTATTCGATCACCTATGTGCTGAACGATACGACCCCGGCGGGTCATCCGGCAAGCAATCCGGCGGCCAACCCGGGCGGCTTTGATGTCACGGATCCGGTCATCACCCTGCAGGCGCCGACCCGCAGGGGTTACACCTTTCTCGGCTGGTATTGGAATGAGAATTTCATGATTCCGATTTCTACCATCAACCCGGCGAGCGTAGTAGCGGATCTCACGGTCTACGCAAAGTGGAGTGCGCCGAATGCCTACACCGTGCAGTGGACCCTGAACGACACGATTCCTGCGGGACTTCCGGCGGCAAACCCGAACGCAGCCCTCACGAGCTACACGGTCGAGGACGCGGATTACACCCTGCGCCCGGCGACCCGCACCGGCTATACCTTTGAGAACTGGTATGACAACGCGGCTCTCACCGGAACCCCGGTCACGACGCTTCGCACCATGGACGCGGAGAATAAGCACTACTACGCAAAGTGGGGCAGTGCAATCAGCTATCCGATTACCTATGTGATGAACGATACGGCGACCAGCCCGGCAAGCGCAGTCACCCCGAATTCCTACACGGTTGAGGACGCGGACTTTGCACTCGGCATTCCGACTAGGAACGGCGCAACCTTCCAGGGGTGGTATGACAACGCCGCGTTCAGCGGTTCGCCGATTACGACCCTGCACACGATGGACGCAGCACCGAAGACCTACTACGCAAAGTGGCAGCTCACGAACTACACTGTGAACTACAACTTGAACCCGGGCGGCGGCATCGGCACGCCGACCAACCCGGCCTCCAATGTGCCGAGCTTCACGGTCGAGGATAATGTCCCGCTGACACCGCCGGTGCGCCGCGGTTACACCGGCAGCTGGACCTCGAACGGTCAGACCATCACGAGCATTCCGGCAGGTACGACGGGCAACCAGACGATCACGGCAAACTGGGTCCTCAATCACTACAACATCACTTACGATACCGGTGAGACGGCGAACAGCCCGGTTCAGGGTCTCGGCACGCTTCCGCGTACCTACACGATTGAGGATGCGACCATCACGCTGCCCACGCCGAGCCGCGTCGGATATACCTTTAGCCACTGGGAAAAGGCAACGGCACCGGGTGTCGCAGACAATCAGATTCTTAGCGGCAGCGACGGCGATGTTGCGTTTAAGGCGGTTTGGGAGCCGATTCGCTATCGCATTACCTATGATGCGGCTGGCGGTGTCAACGACCCCGCAAACCCGACCAGCTTCACGATTGAGGACGAGATCAATCCGAACGGCGCTGTGAAGCAGGGTGTTAAGTTCTGGACCTGGCAGGTTGTCGGCGGCAAGTTCTTAAATACCATTCCGGCAGGCACCACGCATGACGTTGCTCTGGTTGCGGTCTATCAGAAGGACCAGGAGGGCGATAACGTCGGCGGCGGAAGCGGCGGCGGTGGCGGAGGCGGCGGAGGCGGCAGCCGCAGCGGCGGACGTCGCGGCAGCGTGACCCCGAACAATGT
>CAUVLB010000079.1:0-5588 GCA_963552595.1 uncultured Stomatobaculum sp.
AGGCTTTCACATCCCCGCGCTGATATTCTCTTACCAGTTCCACAACTCTTTGTTCTCGTACACTCAGCATCTGTCACTCCCCCTGTTTGCCGCCGAACACCGTCTCGCAAGCAGTTGCCCTTCCACGATTACGAGCAGGAAAGCAAGAAGCAGCGTAAAATCCATGCAAATTCCCCCACCTTGTTCTCCGGTTTTCGGTAACTTATGCCCTCTGCGCTTTGCTTTCGCCTTTCTTCGAAAGCCCTGCCTGTTTCCCGGAAAGTTTGCTCGCCTCGCTCTTCCTCTGTAAATTTTACAGCTTTCAAGGCTAACCGAAGGAAGCGGCATCTTAACTTGTCTCTCACGCGTATTTCCTATTCGAAGCCTCGAGTCCTCTTTGTTTTCTTCTTTCCGCTCGCTTTCCGTAGCGCCGGTATGTTCCACGGTCCCCCGGCTCCCTTTCACTTCTGTCTCTTGCCGTAGTGCTTCAGTGTGTAAAACCGACGCTGTGTTTTCTCGCATTCCGGCACGCATTTTCACATAGCGACTTCGTGTCTCTCCCTTCTCCCGCCTCGCAATCGGCTGCTCGTATCTCGGGCTTAGAATCACATTCTCAGCGTACCCGGGAAAGGCCGGCTGATTGCACACATAAAAGATTGCGCTGTCTCCCTCCTTGCGAAGCGCTTCATACTGCGGAACCCAGCCATCCGGTATATTGATTTCCTCAACACCAATCTCACAGCCATCCGGCAGGGCAGCGGGATAGATTACAGCATCCTCCCGAAAAGGATCTTCTTCCGCATTGCTTTCACTTGCTCGCCGATTCCAAATTCCGCTTCTCCGGGCATTCGAAGCACTCGCCGTGAAATCCCAGTGCGTTTCCCAATCATTGTCGGCACTCACGGCCTTGACTTCTCCGAGTACCGCTATCGCCTTTCCGTCGCGCAGCAACAAGGGACGGAAATAGGCTTCTTGCTCTGCTCCGACTGCTCCCCAGCTCTTTTTTACGACAATGCGGGCTATTCCATCCGCCTTCTGTTTCGCAAAAACCGCTCGCAAGCGCTGCAGCGGCCCTAGACAGGAAAGTTCTTCCGCTACAAGAATACGTTGACTCCCATCCTGTAAACTTCCGTCTTGCAGATGCCGGTTGAGCGCGCGTCTCGCCTCAGCGGGACTCCCGTAAGTGCCCAATAAAACCTCATCTTCATAAATCAGTACGCGGCTCTCCGGCAACAAGACATAGCCTTCCCGCTCAAGGATTTCTCCCTTAAACAGCCTCCGCTCATGGGCATGAGGCTCGCTAAGAGCCGTGTGCTCAAATTCCACCCCGCGCAAAAACTCGCTCGAAGAGAAGCGTATTCTCCTTACATCTCCGCCCGACAAAAAATGCTCCGTATCACTCAAAGGCGTGTCCGCTTCGAGTAGGCTCACTTCTAATCCTGAATCATCCTCGATGGTAAAACAAACCGCCTCTTGCAAACTGTGATACCCCGCGTTTTGCTCCGTAAGTTCCAGACGATAGTTTCCGCTCGGCAAGTCGGTAATCAGAATTTTACCCGTCGCGCCGGTACGAAACTCTGTCTCAGACAGCGCCAAAGCCTCTGCATCCTCCGACTCACGAAACAGGCGATAGCCGATTCCGGCCAGAGCTTCTCCGTCTACCGTTTCCGCAATCAGTTCTACACGCCCTGCGCTCTTACATTTTATCTCATCCCGAAATTCTCTCACAAACCGGGATACAAACGGAAGAGACCAGCGAAGCGTAAGTTGTCGCTCTTCCGTCGCATTGCTCCGATAAGCGCTCACCGCTGTAAAACTGTGCTGAAATGCGTCTTCTGCATTTTGCATGTGTTCAAGCTCACTTCGATTCTGAAAGAAGATTGTCTTCTCTCTTGAAGCTCCCTGCTCCGTACTGTGCAACACCAGCTCTTTTGTAAGCTCGCCTTCGCGAAAGACGAGCGGAAGCGGGAGAGTAAAGCACTCATCCAGCAAGTATATTCCGTCTTCGAACCCCAATAAATGCTCCGGTACCCGCTCGATGGGGTTGCCGCGCAAGTCCAATTCCCGCGCCGCAAAATAAGTTTGCTCTTCTAAGGCGTTTGCCGTCGCTGCCAACGGACTCAAATCCGTAATTTCATTCTCCGAGAGATCGATGTAAGTTGCCTTTCGAAGTAAACGGATTCCGCTGATATCTCGTATTTGCCTCCCGCTCGCCCGTATCACGGCATATTCCGTTTCCGTTCCGTACTCTTGTAAGATTTTCTCTGTGCTGTCATTTGCCTGAACAGGATAGCTTCCGTCTTCGATTGCTTCCGAAATACTCTCAAAAATCGCCTCTGCAAAAGCTCGGTCTGATACCCCGACAGCTTGAATGCCTTCCACGGAAAAATCGGGCGCTCGGAGCGCTGCCCACACCGTATCGCAACAAAGCATACACTGCCATAGCATCATAAAGATAAGTGCAAAGTGATAAAAGCGCCTTTGCACAGCTGCCTTTGCTGTCGTCATGTTTCGTTCCCTCCCTAGGTACCTTGCCACATCAGCGTTAGTCACTCCACGTATATAAGGACGGGTTTTTACAGTAAAAGGTTCGATTTTTTTACAAAAAAACGGCGGAATTTTACAATTCCGCCGTTCGGCATGCTCAGCAGAACTTAGCATAATACTACCATAGTTCCGCTTATTAGCCCTCTAAAATCTAGCAATAATTTCTTTCGATTTTATTAACTCAGCTTTCTTTGTAGCCAAGTGCCTGCTCCAGTGCGTCTTTTTCCTCGCTTCCGAGCAATACCTCGGTCTGCCCGCAGTCCACCGTCTTGATATAGAGATAGCAACCTTCGCGAGAGTGCACGGTATTCATGATAAAGCCGGTATTGGTGTAGTCCAAAAGGGCAATCGCAAAACTCATTTTGCCGCCCATATCCTTGAACGCATTGTAGCGCACAATACCGAATTTCTGATAGGAGGCTCTCTGATTCTTATTCAGAACACGAATCGCCTCTTTGTTCGCCCTGTCCTCGGCTCTCAAATCGCGCAGTGCTTCCTCCAGACCTAGTATTGTATCCTCCATGCTCTCAGCATCTCTACCCCGCATGAAGAAATCATAAGAGCGCTTGATTTTTCCGTAACTGCTCAGGAGATAGATTACAAGAATCAAAAGTATCGCATCAAATGCGGCTAAAACCCCCAGTATCACTGTTTGCATACGCAGCGCCCCCTCACCCGTTCTTTACAGAGCGCAAGAGATCCATAATGCGCTCCAACTCAGCCATTGAATAGTAGTCAATTTCCACACGCCCCTTGTTGTTATCTCGCCGGTTGATGTGGACCTTTGTGCCAAGTATGCTCCGCATCTTATCCTCGTAGCTCTGATAGAACAAACTGAGATCTTCGCTCTCGACCTTCTTTTCTTTCTTCTCCTTGCGCTTTTTCTTTGCCTGCTTGACAAGCTTCTCCACTTCACGAACGCTCAACATCTCGGCGACAATTTTCTCCGCGAGCAGTTCCTGTTCGCTTTCATCCTCCAAAGCAAGCAAGGCTCTCGCATGACCCGAAGAAATTTTTCCTTCAACCAAGAGATCGCGAGCTCCCTCTGCAAGCTTCAGAAGACGAAGCGCGTTGGTAACGGTCGTGCGGCTTTTACTCACCTTATCCGCAACTTCTTCCTGGGTGAGTCCGTAATCGCGTATCAGCATCTGATATGCCATTGCCTCTTCGATCGGATTCAGATCGGCGCGCTGCACATTCTCAATGATGGAAATTTCCGCCACCTGTTGGGAACTGTAATCCCTGACCAGGACCGGAATTTCCTTGAGTCCCGCCGCCTGTGCCGCTCGATAACGCCGCTCACCGGCAATGATCTGATAGCCGCCCTTCTCATCCCGCTGTACCAACAGGGGTTGCAAAACACCGAAATGACGTATGGAATCGGATAACTCCTGCAGAGCCTCCGGATCAAAATGCTTGCGCGGCTGATCCGGATTTCCGTGTACCTCTTCAATCCGAAGCAGCATCTCCTTATCCTGTGCCGAAGCGACTGAGGGCTCCGCAGAAGCATTGCTCTCTACCGCTGCCTCTTCCTTTTTTTCTTCGAGATGATCCATACCGCCCAACAAATCGCTGAGCCCCTTTCCAAGCCTACGCTTTTTACTCACCGCACACATAGATTACTCTGCCTCTCTCATTAAAATCTCAGCCGCAAGCTTGCGGTAATTTTCCGCGCCTGTGGAACGCGGGTCGTACTCGGTCACCGGCATTCCGTAACTCGGCGACTCCGCAACACGAACATTTCTTGCAATGACCGTATCGTAAATATACTCTTTTAAAACGTCTTTGACACTGTCCACAACTTGCTGCGATAAATTATTTCTTGCATCATACATCGTAAATACAATGCCGTTAATGCGCAACACGGGGTTTAACTTCATCTGCAAGAGCTTAATGCTCCGCAACATTTGATTGAGTCCCTCCATCGCATAGTACTCACACTGAATCGGAATGATCACATCGGTTGCGGCAGTCAACGCGTTAATGGTCAGAAGACTTAGGGAAGGAGGGCAGTCGATGAAGATATAGTCATAGCGATCGACAACCGCCTCCAAATAGTGCTTCAAAACATACTCACGGTTCTTCTTCTCCAAAAGTTCAAGTTCCAGTCCGGATAGATTGACATTGGAAGTCAGCACATCCAGATTCTCGGAATAGCTCTTATGAACCGCTTCCTCAAACGTGCACGTATCCATCAGCAGCTCGTAAATCGTATTGTCATCTTTTTTCTTTTCGATTCCGAGACCGCTCGATAAGTTGCCCTGCGGGTCAAAGTCAACTGCCAACACGCGCATTCCGGCTTCTGCAAATGCCGCCGCCAGATTAACGACAGTTGTCGTTTTTCCAACTCCGCCCTTTTGATTTGACAATGCAATGATCTTTTTCATGATTGCTTCACCGTGCGCCTCTCTATTTAACAATTTTTCGCTTTGTTCTATATCATAACACAAATTGAGGCAGCAAGAAATACGAACTGTCCTCACACTTTAAGATATGCACCGATTTCCGGATTGAAAATTCTCCTTACGGCTTCGTAAATTTTTCCACTAAACCGTATTTTCGTTTTTCAGTCGGTGCCTCATTTTTACCCCAAGATACCAGCGTATTTTCTATAGTTTTACAAATTCCAACCGCTATATGCGGAGGCTTCTGCTTTCAATCGGCACGGAGCGAACTCCTTAGAGACTTTTATGTGTTAAGCAGAAGACCTGTTTTAAGCCTGACCTTTGCAAAAGACTATCTCATCAGAGGCACATATCGACAACTTCATCTGACAAAAGGATACCCCCCAATCAGAAGATAGTAATCTGATATCTCGGTAAACACCCGATAGTTTCGTTCTCCTAAAATTATAGATATTTTGCTCCACGTGAAACATTGTTCATTCGCACAATGTACTGCCTTTACTTTGCATCAAAAATAATCCTGTTCAAACTTTTCCTGCCGCGCAGCGCACACTGCGGACAAGATTGGTTCAGCCGTATCTCGCTTAATCGCATCTGTTTTGTTCCACGTGAAACAGTATAACTCGGACATTCCACTTAACACATTCCCCGGTAGTT
>CAUVLB010000080.1:0-5567 GCA_963552595.1 uncultured Stomatobaculum sp.
ACAGACATCGTGCAGCACCTGGTCAAAGCCGCGCTGTAAAAAGGAGGAGTACACCGCGACCACAGGCTTCATGCCGCCCGCCGCAAGACCCGCAGCACTCGTCACCGCGTGTTGCTCGGCAATGCCCACGTCAAAACAGCGCTGCGGATAACGCCTGCCGAAGGCCGCGAGTCCCGTGCCCTCCGGCATCGCCGCCGTCACCGCGACAATGTCGGGATTTTCCGCCGCGAGCTGAATCAAGGTCTTGGAAAAGACATCGGTGTAGTCCGGATACTGCTTGTTCTTCTTCGGCACGCCGGTCGCCAGTTCAAAGGGACCCACACCGTGGAAGAGATCCGGGTGCCGCTCCGCGGGGCGGTAGCCCTTGCCCTTTTCCGTGATTACATGCACAAGAACAGCGCGCGGCAAGCGTCGCGCCTCCTCAAAGACGCGCATCAGCTTTTTGATATCGTGCCCGTCCACCGGCCCGAGATATGTTACACCGAGGTTCTCAAAGAACATGCCCGGGACAAAGAGCTGCTTGATGCCGTTTTTGGTTGTCCGTATGCTCTCAACCATGTGCTTTCCGATGCCGGGAATCGCAAAGAGCGCCTCCGCGACATTCTCCTTCAGACGGTTATACCCGGCCGAAGTGCGTATGGAATTCAGATAGGCGGACATGCCGCCCACATTTTCGGATATCGACATGCGGTTGTCGTTTAAGACGATGATGAAGTTCGACTTCATACGCCCCGCATTGTTCAGCGCCTCGTAAGCCATACCGCCGGTCAAAGCGCCGTCGCCGATGACCGAGAGTACGGCGTGTTGCTCCCCGCGAAGATCTCGCGCCGTTGCCATACCGAGTCCCGCCGAAATCGAAGTCGAGGAGTGCCCCGTGTTAAACGCATCGCAGGGGCTCTCATTCCGCTTCGGGAAACCGGCGATGCCGCCGAAACTCCGAAGCCCCGCAAAGTCCTTCTTGCGTCCGCTCAAAATTTTATGGGTATAAGACTGATGTCCGACATCCCAGATAATTTTATCCGTCGGCGGAGAAAAGCTCAAATACATGGCCATCGTGAGTTCCACGACGCCGAGATTGCTCGCGAGATGCCCGCCGCACTCGGAACAGTGCGAGATCAGAAAGCGTCGTATCTCCGCGGCCAGCGCTTCCCATTCCCCCGGGGAAATCCGCTTGATATCCTCCGGGCCGTTGATGTAATCCAATCGCCCCATAGCTGTCTCCGTCCTCAGAAGTTGCGCTCCGTGAGATAGGCTATGAGCGCTGCCAGACGCTTCGTATCTCCCGGGAAGCCCTTCAGGCGCTGTTCCGCTATTTCACTCTGCTGTCTGACCGCCTCTTTTGCGCTCTCCTGTCCATACAGGGAGACATAGGTCGTCTTCTGATTTTTTTCGTCCGAGTGCAGCGGTTTTCCAAGCTCCGCCTCACTCGCCGTCTCATCCAAAATATCGTCCCGGATCTGGAAGGCAAGGCCCACCGCCGTGCCGATTTGTTCCGCGAGCCGCAGTTCTTCCTCGCTCGCGCCGCCGAGGGCCGCGCCCATCATAAAGGCCGCCTCGAGAAGGGCACCGGTCTTTAAGCGGTAGATGAAGTCAAGCGTTGTCGCATCCAGGCGCTCTCCGGTTTTCTCAACGTCCACGGACTGGCCGCCAAGCATGCCGAACACACCGCTCTTCTCGCCGAGTATCGAAAGGGCGCGCGCCGCTCTCTCAGGGTGCTTGGACGCCGCCACCGCTCTCCCCGCGAGGGTGAGCGCTTCCAGCACAAGGCCGTCGCCGGCAAGTGTGCCCATAGCTTCGCCGTAGACATACCAGGTTGTCGGCTTACCCCGACGCAGAATGTCGTTGTCCATGCAGGGAAGGTCGTCGTGCACCAGCGAAAAACTGTGTATCATTTCGAGCGCCGCGAGGAAAGGCGCCGCCTCTTCCTTCCAGTCGCTCTCGCCCCTTGCCTCCGCAAAGCACTTGCAGCTCTCAAAGAGTATAATCGGGCGTATGCGCTTGCCGCCGTTTTCGACCGCCTCACGCATCGCGCGTATCACCGTGCGCTGCAGCCCTTCTTCGCGGGGCAGCGAAGCGCGAATCAGCGCCTCAACTTCCGACTTGTCATAGGGAAGGCTCTGCATAACGATCCTCCAATACTTCCATCTGCTCTTCGACAAACTTAAGTTTCTCGTTGATTTCACCCGCGAGCTTCATGCCTTTTTCGTAGAGCGAAAATGCGTCCTCGAGACCGGTCTCGCTCGCCTCGAGCTCCGTAAGCAGCTGCTCGAGAGCCTCCATGCTCTCTTCGATCGAGCGCTTGCTCTTACGTCTGCCTGTCTTGCGCTCCTTCTCCTGCTCAAGCTTCTCGTCCATGCTTCTCCTCTGTCTCCGGTTGTCTCCGGGTGATCGTTTCTACTGTGACGCCGGCCTCGCCGTCCAAAAAACGGAGGCGAAGGCGCTCGCCGGTCAAAAGCGCCGCAACGCCCTGCACGGCACTGCCGTCCGCATGCGCCGCATAGGCATAGCCGCCGGTCAGTCGGTTTAAGGGCGAGGCCGCGTTTAGACGCGCCGCAAGCAGCTGAAATTCTGCCCGCCGCGCATTCTTTTTGTTGACCAGTTCGCTTCTCAGTTGCCTTCGCAACTCCCGCACGCGCAATTTGCGCGCGCGTATCAGTTCCTCGGGCGCATTGAGCCGAAGCAGGAAATTCGCACGGCGTGTGCGCTCCCTGAGGAAATTGAGCTTGTTCCTCAGACTGTTCGTCAAGCGTTCCCGCGCGCGCGAAAGGAGCGCGAGTTCCGCTTCCAAATTCGGAACACCGCGCTCTGCCGCCGCAGAGGGCGTTGCCGCGCGAAGATCTGCGACAAAATCCAATATCGTGACATCGGACTCATGGCCGACCGCCGAAATGATGGGGGTCTTGCAGGCGTAAGCCGCCCGTGCTATCCGCTCGTCGTTAAAACACCAGAGATCCTCCATGGATCCGCCGCCGCGCCCCACAATCATCACATCCACGCCGTATGCGTCCAGTGCGCGGATACCGCGCACAATGCTCGCCGGAGCGTCCTGCCCCTGAACCAGAGCCGGAAAGAGTACAATCTTCACATAGGGATTCTGTTGGTAGGTCACGGTCTGAATGTCACGGATGGCTGCGCCGCTTTGGCTGGTCACGACCCCGAGGGTCTTTACGAATCTCGGCAGAGGCTTTTTATGTGCCGGGTCAAAGAGGCCTTCGGCCTCCAACGCGCGCAGGCGCTGCAAATAGAGCTCGTAGAGCTCTCCCTGCCCGAGTTTCTCGACCTGCTTTGTGTTCAACTGATAGACGCCCGCTCGCTCATAGACTGTCACCGCGCCTGTGCAGACAACCTGCATGCCGTCCTTCAAGCGCTCGCTAAGCGACATCGCGTTTTGGCGATAGACCACAGCGCGAAGCTCTGCCTCACTGTCCTTTAAGGTAAAGTAGATGTGACCGCTCGCATGATATTTGACATTCGAGAGCTCACCGCGTATGCGCACGCCCGCGAGCAGAAAATCCTCGCGAAAAAGATTGCCCACATAGGCATTCAGCTGCGCAACCGTATATGTTTTTGCCATTTAGACCAGTTTTGCGAGGACACCGTTCACGAAGGAGGGTGCCTCTTCTCCGCCGAATTTTTTTGCGAGTTCAACCGCCTCGTTGATGGCGACCTTGTCCGGGATGCTCTCGTCATAGCGCAACTCGTAGCAGGCGAGACGAAGGATGCTGAGCTCCACGCGTCCCATCTGCCTAAGACTCCAGCCGGAAGAGGCCTGCGTTAGGATCTCATCGATCTCCTCAAGCTTCGTAAGAACGGCTGCGACGCGCTCCCGGCAGAGCTCCCGCTGATCCTCGCTGAATTCGGGACTCTCGTCCTCTTCGTCCGGACCCTCGCATAAATACGCATCTATCTGCTCTTCCGCCTCCGAGGGAGTACAAAAGTTGGTGCTGAACAGCATCTTGAAACAATGCTCTCTGAGCGCTCGTCTTGTCATCTCCTATCCTTTCCAAAGCACATACTTACTCAGCAGTATATCGCAATTTGCGTCGATTCACAAGGCGAGAAGCTCTCCCAAGCTCAGCGCGTAGATGAGCTTCTCCGCAACCTCTTTTCCCTCCGTCATCTCGAGGGCGCGCGCATAAAGCGAAAGCTGAGCTGTATAGTTCTCGCGGTAGTGCTCGGGATTCCGATTCCTGTCTGTCTTATAGTCGAGGAGTATGATTTTGCACTCCTCCTCAAACCAGGCATCGATCACCCCCTGCACGACCACCGCCTCCTCGCTCCGAACGGAAGGATCCGCCTCCCGCGCGGGTAGCGCCAGGACAAACGAGGACTCCCGATATAATCTGTTCTCTCGCTCTGCCCGCGCCATGCGCGCCGCAAGCTCACTCGACAAAAATTTTAATATGGGCTCCGCCGAGAGCAGCTCCCTGTCCGCTTTCTCCAAGGCGCCGATAAGCAAAAGCTCATCCAAAAATGTGATAAGCCCGGCCTCGTCCCAGTCTTTCCGAAAGTCAAGGCTCTCAAACACCTTGTGGTAGGCCGTACCGCGGCGTGCGGCCGTCTCGGAGCCCCCGTTTAACGGAAGCCTAAACAGAGGCGCGGATATCCCCTCCTCTGCCGCTTCGTGAAGGCGCTTTAACTCGGATGCGCTGCGCTTCACCTGCAGCCTTACATCCGCCTCATGTGCGTAGGGAAGGGAGAGCGGCAAAAAGCGCTTCCTCTCCTCTTCGCCGGCCTCTGCCTCGCAGGCAGCCGAGAGCGCCTCTTTGAGCGCCGCGACCCGAGCCGCTTCCCCGAGCACTGCCTGTGCCCGCGCGAGGCCGCTCTCGCGCCGCAATGCTATGCCGCAGCACGCGCTGTCCCGATTCCTTGCCGCGACGATCCAGTCTAGGAAGCAATTCGCACTTTTAAGCTCTGCGCTTGTAAGCTGTAGCTCGTCAAAGCTCTGTACAAGTGACTCTGCCTCCTTTTCGCCTGCCTTCACCGCCGCGGTCAGGATGAGCTTCTCCTTGGCGCGCGTCATCGCGACATAGAGCACCCTGAGCTCTTCGCCGAGTGCCTCCGCCCGAAGATGCCAGGCAAAAGCAGCCTTCTTCTCCGTGCCGCCCTTCGCGTGCAAGTCAAAATCGACCGCATCCGCCGCAATCCCGAGTTTCTGGTCATAGAGTATGCCCTTACTGCTGTCCCTCCGGTTAAAGCGCTTCGAGAGCCCCGAGAAAAACACGACGGGAAACTCCAGTCCCTTCGACTTATGAACGGTCATGATGCGAACGGCCGCGGCCTCCTCTCCCGGGAGCTGCGCCGCGCCGTAGTCGGCGTTGTACTTCTTCAGATTGTCGATGTAGCGCACAAAATCGCTGAGTCCGCGGTAGCCGATGCGCTCAAACTCCTCTGCTTTCACAACGAGCATCTGCAAATTGGCGTAGCGAAGCTCGCCGCCCGGGCGCGCCGCCTGCTCTCTCTGATAGCCGCTCTCCTCATAGAGTGTCCTGAGAAACTGCGGGAGTTCCAAATAGCTCTCCTGCTCCCTCCAGGCGGCGAGTTTCGAAAACAACGCCGCCGCTTTT
>CAUVLB010000081.1:0-5482 GCA_963552595.1 uncultured Stomatobaculum sp.
TAACGGAGAAGCCGGATGCGATTCTGAACATCATCGATGGCACGAACATCGAGAGAAACCTCTACTTGACCACCCAGCTTCTGGAGATCGGTCTTCCGACCGTCATCGCGGTCAACATGATGGACCTTGTCAGAAAGAACGGCGATGAGCTGAACTTAAAGAAGCTCTCCGAAGAGTTGGGATGCCCGGTGGTCGAGATGAGTGCGCTGCGAGGTGAGTCCACGAAGGCTGCGGCGGAACTCTGTTTGAAACTCGCCGAGGAGCACAGAAAGGGTGAGCTCCCGCATGTATTCACCGGCTCCGTGGAGCACGCACTTGCGCACATCGAGGAGTCGATTGAGGGCAAGGTAGATCCGGTCAACCTTCGTTGGTTTGCAATCAAGTTCTTTGAGCGCGACGAGAAGGCGATTGCAAAGGTTCAGCTGGATGCCTCGACCAAGGAGCATATCGAGCAGCACATCAAGGACTGCGAGAAGGAGATGGATGACGACGCCGAGTCCGTCATCACGAACCAGCGTTACGAGTTCATCCAGAAGGTTGCCGGCGACTGCGTCAAGAAGAAGGCAGCGAAGGGCGAGCTCACGACTTCGGATAAGATTGACCACATTGTGACGAACCGCTTCCTGGCGTTGCCCATTTTTGCGTTTATCATGTGGTTTGTCTACTTCGTCTCGGTCACGGCAATCGGTACGCCGCTCACGGACTGGACGAACGATGTCTTCTTCGCTAAGATTGTGACGAATGCCGCAAATAACTTCGTTGCGACCTTCCATCTGGCTGACTGGATGCAGAGCCTGCTTGTCGAAGGCGTCATCGGCGGTGTCGGCACCGTCCTCGGCTTTGTGCCGCAGATGTTAATTCTGTTCTTCTTCCTGTCCTTCCTCGAGGACTCGGGCTACATGGCGCGTGTCGCATTCATCATGGACCGCGTGTTCCGTCGCTTCGGTCTCTCCGGTAAGTCCTTTATCCCGATGTTGGTCGGAACGGGCTGCGGTGTTCCGGCTATCATGGCGTCCAGAACCATCGAGAACGAGAAGGACAGACGCATGACCATCATCCTCTCGACCTTCCTGCCCTGCTCGGCGAAGATGGAGATCGTCGCAATGATGGCAATTACCTTCTTCCCGACCAACCACTTTGTGGCGCCGGGCATGTACTTCCTGGGTCTTGCCATCGTGATTCTCTCCGGTATCGCACTGAAGAAGATGAACTACTTCGCGGGCGATCCGGCCCCCTTTGTCATGGAGCTTCCGGCGTACCACATGCCGTCTGTGAAGGGTGTTCTGATTCACGTCTGGGAGAGAGCAAAGGCCTTCATGATTAAGGCCGGCACGATCATCTTCATCGTCTCTGTGTTCCTGTGGGTACTCATGCACTTTAACACCTCCTTCCAGTATGTCGCGGATGATTTGGACAGCAGCATCCTGAAGGTCATCGGTGAGGCGATTGCGTTTATCTTTGCGCCGCTCGGCTTCGGCTCTTGGCAGGCAGCGGTGGCTTCCGTCAGTGCGGAGCTCGCAAAGGAGCAGGCAGTGAGTACGCTCGGCATACTTGCACACGCGGCTTCCGACGCTGAGGCGGATGTTTCTACGGCTATCTTCAACATGTTCAACGGCAGCCAGCTTGCGGGCCTTAGCTTCCTGCTCTTCAATATCTTTGACGCACCCTGCATGGTTGCAATCGCGACCGCGTTCCGTGAGCAGGGACAGTCGAAGTGGGGTTGGATTACCTTCGGCTTCCAGATGGGTCTCGGTTATTGCCTCGCGCTCTGCGTATTCCAGCTCGGAACGCTCGCACAGGGCGGCAGCTTCACCTTCTGGACCGCAGTCGCAATTCTTCTGGTGCTTGCCGCACTCTACTTCATCTTCCGTCCGGCACCGAAGCACGTGAAGCATGAGAATGTGAGTGCCGTTCGCGCAAACGGCTGATAACGACACAGTAACGTATTTCGGTATTTCATTTGATTAGAAAGTGAGGACAGTGACGATGAATCCTGAAACCATCGTGGTACTTCTTGTCCTGGTTGTATTGCTGGTTCTGGCAATCCGCTATTGCATGCGGAACGGCTCCTGCGGCGGAAACTGCGGCGGTTCCTGCGGCGGCGGTGACCACAAGCACCACTGTGCGCCGACGGGCTGCTCAAGCTGCTCCCACCTCGAAGAGGAGAAGGCGCAGGTGCCGGAGCGCTTCCGTCTGAAGAAGTGAGCGGCATCTGATTTGTAAGTTTCTTAGGAGGTAGAACTATGGTTAAGAATATCATTCAGATTGACGGCATGGCCTGCAGCATGTGCGAGGCGCATGTGGGCGATGCAATCCGGAAGCAGTTTCCGAATGCGAAGAAGGTTAGTGCATCCCACGGGAAAAAGGAGGCAAGTTTTGTCACCGAAGAGCCCGCGGATGAGGCGACCGTCAAGAAGATGATCGATGAAACCGGCTACCACTACGAGGGCTTCCGTACGGAGCCCTACGAGAAAAAAGGACTGTTTGGCCTGTTTGGCTGAATCTGCACAGAGAAGCGCCCGCCCGGGTTACCGGGCGGGCGCCTTTTTGTGGCTTATACAGGAGCAGTGCCGCGATAGGTGAGGGGACTTGGGAACCTTGTTTCCTCCCACATGCGGAAAAGCCGGAGAAAAAGTACGCCATCGGGGAAGGGAGATCTCTTTTCTCCCGCGCATGGAAATGCCGGGTGAAATTTGCTACACTGGGACGGAAGAGCGGAGGTGTTGTCATGACAGAAAAAAAAGAACTGCGGAAGCGCTGCATCGAGAGGATGAATGCGCTGCCGCAGGACTATTGCCTAGAGGCGGATGAAAAGATATTCTCGGAAATTCTTGCGCTCCCGGAGTATCGGAGCGCAAAGACGGTCTTTTGCTTTGTCGGGATGCAGGCGGAAATTCAGACCTCGGCCTTAATTGAGACCATGCTTGCGGAGAAAAAAGAGGTCGCCGTGCCGCGCTGCGCAGGGAAGGGCATCATGCACGCGCATCGGATTTACAGTCTTGCGGAGCTGAGTCCCGGGACCATGGGCATCCTTGAGCCCCCGGCGGAGGCGCCGGTGCTAGCGCCCGATGAGTTGGATTTGATTCTCCTCCCCTGCGTGAGCGCGAGTCGCGCGGGCGCACGCCTCGGCTACGGCGGCGGCTTCTATGACCGTTACCTGCCAAAGAGCCCGGCGTTTCGGGCACTTCTCATCAGAGAGCGCATGCTGAGCGACGAGATACCCTTAGAGCCGCACGATCAGCGGGTCGATGCGTTGATCACCGAGACAGCTGTGTTTCGAATCGGAAATCAGAGCGAGAAGGAAGGCGTGTCCTGAATCGAATGGAAGTAGCGCTCGGCGCGGAGCAGATTTTCTTCGCTGCCGCTGAGCGTAAGGAGCACGCTGCCCTCGGCTCCGCAGACGCCGCCCGCGGCAAGCAGGTATGCGCGAAGGGAGAAGAGCGCTTCTATGGCATCAAGCTCGGTGAAAACCTCACCGCAGCTCTCAAGCAGCCTGAGTCCCTTGGTATCGCCGCTTCGGTTTGCGAGCGCTGTGAGTTCGGAAATCGGGCGTTCAACGCGCTTTTCGAGGCCGACCGGATGAATGAGGCGGGTGCGCCGACCGACCGCCGCTTGGAGTATGGGCATCATGGTGCCTCCGGTCGGGCTTCCGATCAGCACAGCTGCGCTGCGACTCTTTAGGTGGAGCGCGTTGGCTCCCTTTAGAATCATATCGTCCTTACCGAGAGAGTCGGCCAGGTCAAAGATGGTTTTGTCCTCAAGGAGTTTGCCCTCGCGGACGATGAAGTCCGCAGTCTGTGGGGTAGCGCGCTCTACAGAGCGCGTAGGTCCGAGCTGCAGGCCGCGGTGAAAGCCCTTTGGGGAGAAGGGCAGGGATAGCTTTTTGGCGAGCGCTGTAGCGAGCTCTGCGTTTGTGCTGCCCATGATGACAACAAGGCAGTGTTCCTTTGCGCAGCGCAATATGGATTCATCGGCCGCGAGGGCGTCTGCGATTAGGCGTTTTCCCATGGAGACGGTGAGCAGAAACTGACGGGAAGATTCGGATACAGACATTTTGTGCTTCCTTTCTGTTGCTTGATTCCGAAAGTATAACATGATTTGAGGAGGGCGTATGCATTTAGACCACAGTCTTTTTTACAGCTTGGACCATTATGAGTACGGCGAAGCATATTACGGCAGCCATCAGTCCGTCTACTACCGGCTCGGCATAGAACCGCTGGAAAACGTGCACTGGACACCGCTTGAAAAGCGAGAGCCGCACACGCTTCGCGCCTATGCTTGGGAAGGCCCCTATTCCTTTCACGATACCGAGGAGGAGAAGCGGTTTCGGGACTTCCCCTACAGTGCGGAGGGGCTTGAAGAGGCCATCGCTTGGATTGAAGAGCAGTGTGAGAACGCAAAACCGCTCCGGATTTAATCCGGAGCGGTTTTTTCTGGCTGTAGGTGTTTTATTCGTTTCGCATGGCAGCGAGCGGACTTAAGCGCATTGCGCGCTTCGCGGGCAGGTAACCCGCGGCCGCGCCGATGAAGATGGCAAAAACAATCGCGAAGAGTGCAAGCCAAATGGGAATGTAGGATATGGCCGCGCCTTCGGCCCCCTGATAGAAGACCGAGAGCTGTTCGCTGCCGCCGCTCGCAACGAGGAAGTTGATGAGCAGCGAGATTAGGAGGCTTAAAACGGTGCCAATCAAGCCACCCATCAGTCCGATAAAGCCGGACTCGACGAGGACGAGGTCTCGGATGTTGTTCATATCGCAGCCAAGGACCTTCATGACGCCGATTTCCCGTGTTCTCTCGTAGATTGACATCATCATCGTGTTGATAATGCCGATGGCCGCGACGAGGAGCGAAACCGCACCGATGCCGCCGAGCACGGCCTGCACCATGCCGGTGAACTGTTTGGACTGCTCAAGCCACTCCATGTTGGACTCGGCCTGGTAGCCGAGCGCCGCGATTTTCTTCTGTACTTCCGAGACATGGGACATATCGTCCACAAAGACATAGGCCTGGGAGTAGACGTAGTAATCGACGGGCTTGCCCTTTTTGTTGAGCTTGGGTTCCGGAACCAGGTACTTTCGGTAGCGCTGCTTCAAAAATTCCTTGAGCGTATCGATATCGCAGTAGACCGAATAGCTGTAGCTGTTGTAGCCGCTGCTGCCGCCGTCCAGGATGGCCGCTGCGTCGAGGATGTATTTCTTCTGTGCTTTCTCGGAGGAGCTGCTCTCGGAAGAAGAGGAGGCAGCCGAAACGGAACCGCCGCTTGTCGCACCGGCGCTTGTTTTCGGCGCGGGCTTATAGCCCTCCGGGAAGATGTAAAATATGGTGTCATTCATGGGGTCTATCTGCACATCTCCGCTGCTGCCGAAGTTTGCGGAGCCGGATTTCGAGACTTTATAGAAATTGTCCTGAAAGTGATTGCCGTAGACCAGGCTCAAGCTGTCTGCGTTTGCAGGCGGAAGTTTTCCGGATTTCACCGGCAATT
>CAUVLB010000082.1:0-5452 GCA_963552595.1 uncultured Stomatobaculum sp.
ACGGGGAGCGGCTGTATTCCGCTGGCCCTTCTCCGGCACGGGAACTTTGAGTGTGCGCTCGGCGCGGACATTTCACCGGAGGCGCTCGCGGTCGCGGAGATAAACCGCGAACGTACGGGTCTGGCGCTAAGCCTTCGGCAGTCGGATCTCTTTTCGGAGATTCCGGAGCGCTTCGATGTGATCACGGCGAATCCGCCCTACATCGAGAGTGCGGAAATTGAGACGCTGAGCGTTGAGGTGCGTGAGCACGAGCCGCGGCTTGCGCTCGACGGCGCGGCGGACGGGCTCGCCTTTTACCGTCGCCTTGCGGCGGAGAGCGCAGCGCACCTTAAGCCTGGCGGAAGACTTTATCTTGAAATCGGCATGTCGCAAGGAGCTGCGGTAACTTCGCTCCTCGAAGCGGCCGCATTTTCGGATATACAAATCATTCGGGATCTCGCGGGGCGGGATCGCATTGTGAAAGGGATATTTCATGCTGGAGGAACATCTTTGCGAAGCACTGCGCCGCTATGAAGAAGTGATGGCAGAGCTCTCCGTGCCGGAAACCCACGGGGACAGCGCGCTCTTACAGCGGCTTTTAAAGGAACAGGCGGAGCTTTCCCCCCTGGTTGCCTGTGTCGAGGCGCTGCGTAATGCCGAACAAAGGGAGGCAGAGGCACTCTCCATGCTCGGCGAGGAGAAAGACGAAGAGCTTAGGGCGCTCGCAAAGGAGGAGCTTCAAGAGGCGCGGCGCGAAAAGGAAGCGCAGGCGGCAAAGCTCAAAGAATTGCTCCTGCCGAAGGATCCGAACGACGAGAAAAACGTGGTGCTCGAAATCCGCGCAGGTGCGGGCGGCGATGAGGCCGCACTCTTTGCGGCGGAGCTCTTTCGCATGTACCGCCAGTACGCGGAGCACCGCGGCTGGAAGGTTGAAATCGACGACTTCCATGAGAGCGGGCTCGGCGGCATGAAGGAGGTCATTGCGACGGTGCGCGGGAGGGGCGCGTTTTCGCGGCTCAAGTTTGAGTCCGGCGTGCACCGCGTGCAGCGTGTCCCGGCGACCGAGGCGGGCGGCCGCATCCACACGAGTACGGCGAGTGTGGCAGTGATGCCGGAGGCGGAGGAAGTCGATGTACAGCTCGACTTAAAAGATGTGCGCATCGATGTGATGCGTGCGTCCGGAAACGGCGGTCAGTGCGTCAACACGACGGACTCTGCGGTGCGCTTAACGCATTACCCGACCGGCATCGTGATTTACTCACAGACCGAGAAGTCGCAGCTCCAGAACAAGGAGAAGGCGTTCCGCCTGCTGCGGAGCAAGCTCTATGCGCTGGAACTGGAACGGCGGCAGAATGAGACTGCGGAAGCGCGGCGCGCGCAGATCGGAAGCGGCGACCGCTCGGAAAAGATACGGACCTATAACTTCCCGCAGGGGCGCGTGACCGACCACAGAATTAAGCTGACGCTCTATAACATAGAGCGTGTCATGGACGGCGATTTGGATGAAATTCTGGATGCACTGATTCACGCTTCGCGCGCAGCGGAGCTCGCCGGAACCGCCGACCGGGAAAGCGCTGGAAAAGGCGGCGGGAATTCGCTATGATGAGATTGGCATCGCGATAAAGACCTAAGGGGGACAGAAAGATGAACGTTACCAAGCCCTGCATTGAGGCGCTCTACGGTGAAGAGAGCGAGAGAGCGCGGAAGCGCTATGCGCATTTGCGGGAAAAGTATACGGAGGAATTCGGTGAGGCTGAGCTCCGCTATTTCTCCGCACCGGGAAGAACGGAAATTATCGGAAATCACACGGACCACAACGGCGGTCTCATTCTGGCGGGCAGCATTACGCTCGACACCATCTGCGCCGCGGCACCGACCGATGACGGCATGATTACGATTGTGAGCGAGGGCTATCGTCCTGTCTCGGTCGACACCAAGGCACTCTCGGAGATCCCGAAGGAGGACGGTTCCAAGTCCCTGGTTGCGGGCATGGCGGAGGCGGCAGAGAACTTCGGCTTTAAGGTCGGCGGTTTTCGTGCCTATGTGACGAGCGAGGTCATTGCCTCGGCGGGTGTTTCGAGCTCGGCATCGTATGAGATGCTGATTTGCACCGTACTCAACGCCTTTTATAACGAGGGCAAGATGAGCATTGCGGACTATGCGCGCATGGGGCAGTACGCCGAGAACCACTGGTGGAACAAGAGCTCGGGTCTCATGGATCAGATGGCCTGTGCTGCGGGCGGCGTGATTTTCCTTGACTTCTCGGAGGGAGTTCGCTACGAGACCATAGACTTCTCCTTCGACGACTACGATATGGATCTCTTTATCCTGAATACCGGCAAGGGACACGCGGATCTCACCGAAGAGTACTCCGCCATCCCGCACGAGATGTATGCGGTCGCGGAGAAGCTCGGTGAGAGCCGCCTCGCGGATGTGAGCGAGCTGGTGCTGCTCACGACCCTCGGTGGCATGCGCGGAAAGCTTGGGAACGACAGAGCTCTGCTTCGCGCCCTGCATTTCTTTGAGGAGAACAAGCGCGTCAACGAGGCGCGGGAAGCGGTCGCGGCGGGCGACAGCGACAAGCTCTTGCGGCTCATGGGGGAGAGCGGCAAGTCCTCCTATGAGTGGTTGCAGAACGCCTATTGTACCGAAGATACGAAGGAGCAGTCGATTCCGCTGGCACTCTGCCTCACGGAGCTCTTCTTAAAGCGCTGCGCGCGCGGGACCTGCCGCATCCACGGCGGCGGCTTTGCGGGCGTCATCATGGCGATACTCCCGAAGGAGGAGCGCGAGGATTACACGGCTTTCATGTCGCAGTACTTCGGCAGAGAGAACATCTACCGCATGGGACTGCGCCGCTACGGCGCAGTGGAAGTGAGTCTCTGAGCGTCGTGCACAAAAACCTCACCGAAACTTGTACAAAATGACAGATAGTCCCCGCTAAATGCTTATCAAAGCGGATAGAATCAAGGGGGCTTTTGAAGAAGAATAGGATTTTCTAGGAAAAGTATAGAAAATCCTATTTTTTTTTGTGCCTCGGCTTGGTATTCTTGTCCCATCACTGAAATGCGAATACGCATACAGAAAGAGGAGGAGTCAGTTATGAAGAAGGCAATTAGCATCATCGCAGCTGTGGCGATGGCGACCACGATGTTGGCAGCATGCGGCGGCGGCGGTAAGACGGAGAGCAGCTCCGCAGCGGCAAGCGGCAGCGAGAGCGCAAGCGAGACCATGGCTGCGGGCGGCGAGACCGGCATGGTTGCAAACAAGGATAAGCCCTTGGTTTGGTACAACCGTCAGCCCTCCAACAGCTCCACGGGCGAGCTCGACAAAGAGGCACTTCACTTCAACGACAAGACCTACTATGTCGGCTTCGACGCAAACCAGGGTGCAGAGCTCCAGGGTGAGATGATCGTCGAGTACATCAAGCAGCACGCAGCCGAGATCGATAAGAACGGCGACGGCACGATCGGTTACGTCCTCGCAATTGGCGATATCGGTCACAACGACTCGATCGCTCGTACGAGAGGTGTCAGAAAGGCACTCGGAACGGCGGTTGAGAAGGACGGCGCAATCGATTCCACGCCGGCAGGCACGAACGTCGACGGCATGGCAACGGTTGTCAAGGACGGCGAGATTGAAGTCGACGGCAAGACCTACAAGGTCAGAGAGCTGGCTTCGCAGGAGATGAAGAACGCAGCGGGCGCAACCTGGGACGCTGCAACGGCAGGAAACGGCATCAGCACCTGGGCTTCCTCCTTCGGCGATCAGATTGACATTGTCGCATCGAACAACGACGGCATGGGTATGTCCATGTTCAACGCTTGGTCCAAGGAGAAGGGTGTTCCGACCTTCGGTTACGACGCAAACTCCGACGCAGTCGCTGCGATTGCGGAAGGCTACGGCGGCACCATCAGCCAGCACGCAGACGTTCAGGCTTACCTCACGCTCAGAGTGCTGAGAAACCTTCTCGACGGTGTGGATGTCGACACGGGCATCGGCACCGCGGATGAAGCTGGCAATGTTCTCACCGCAGCAGACTACAAGTATGTGCCGGAGGACAGATCCTACTACGCTCTAAACCTTGCGGTGACCGCAGACAACTATCAGGACTTCAAGGATGCAACCAAGGTCTACGCGCCGGTCGCTAACAAGCTCGATGCAGAGAAGCACGCAGAGAAGAAGGTCTGGCTCAACACCTACAACGCGGCAGATAACTTCCTTGGCTCTACCTACAAGCCCCTGCTGAAGAACTACGAGGCGCTGCTGAACCTGAAGGTCGATTACGTGGATGGCGACGGACAGACTGAGTCCAACATCACGAACCGCCTCGGCAATCCGAGCCAGTATGACGCATTCGCGATCAACATGGTGAAGACGGACAATGCAGCTTCCTACACCGCAATTCTGAACCAGTAAACAATGCTTGTGTTTTGGGGGTATCGGGGGCACACCTGATACCCCTGTTCTAATTATTGGGAGAAGAACCATGTCAGATCAAAAAGAAGATATCATCTTATCCATACGAGGTATGTCGAAGTCCTTCGGCAGAAACCGCGTTCTGGATCACATTGAGCTCAACCTGAGACGGGGCTCCGTCATGGGGCTCATGGGAGAGAACGGCGCCGGAAAGTCCACGATGATGAAGTGCCTCTTCGGAAGCTATCAGAAGGACGAGGGCGAGATTGTTCTCGACGGGCACGAGGTCTCGTTTTCGGGACCGAAAGACGCATTGGAAAACGGAATTGCCATGGTTCATCAGGAGTTGAATCAGTGCCTGGAGCGCTCGGTAGTGGACAATCTTTTCCTCGGGCGCTATCCCGTGAATTCCATGGGCATCGTCGACGAGGCGAGAATGAAGAAAGAAGCGGCGGAACTCTTCCGAAGTCTCGGCATGACCGTGAACCTGACCCAGCCGATGCGCAACATGTCTGTCTCACAGCGGCAGATGTGCGAGATTGCAAAGGCAATTTCCTACAATTCGAAAATCATCGTGCTGGATGAGCCGACCTCCTCGCTCACCGAGCCCGAGGTCAGAAAACTGTTCACGATGATGCGGAAACTCCGGGATCAGGGCATCTCCCTCATCTACATCTCTCACAAGATGGATGAGATTTTTGAAATCTGCGACCAGGTCTCGGTGCTCCGGGACGGCAAGCTGGTCATGACGAAGGACACGAAGGACACCGACTTAAACGAGCTGATCGCAGCCATGGTAGGACGCTCGCTCGAGAACCGTTTCCCGCCGGTCGACAATACGCCGGGCAAGGACATACTCTCGATTCAGCACCTCTCGACCAAGTTTGAGCCGCACATTCAGGACGTGAGTTTCAATGTCCGCGAGGGCGAGATTTTCGGCCTCTACGGTCTGGTCGGCGCAGGGCGCACGGAACTCCTCGAGACCATTTTCGGCATCCGCACGAGAGCGGCGGGGCGCGTCTATTACGGGGGCGAGCTCATGAACTTCAACTCG
>CAUVLB010000083.1:0-5424 GCA_963552595.1 uncultured Stomatobaculum sp.
AAATACTTCTTCCGCCTTCCGCTTCTTATTTTTCCGCGCGCGGTACCCCGTGATTTTTGCGTCAAAGGCACAGACATCGCGGTGCGGGCAGTACTCACAACTCGACTTCCCGTCCTCTTCGAGCGGCAGGGCGCGGACATCGCCGCCCAGTATGGCTTCGCCTGCCTCCTTGAGCTTCTCCCCGGCGTAAGCCCGCAGTTTCAAAAAGCGCTCGGCACTCACGGTGTTCTCACCGAGACGTATCTTCCCGTCACTCACTTTGAGCGGCAGAAAAGCAGCGGCATCTTCCCCCTCCCCCGCAAGCAAGGAGAGTGCGGTCTCATCGCTGTTCATAAGCCCGCTCGGCGTGAGTTCCTTTAACTTTGCCTTGCGTAAATCCTCGCGATTTTTTACCTTGTCGAGATCCAAAAACGCATCGCCGATCGGCGAATAGAAAATTGCGCCCGGCAGGATCTGCTTCTCCGGATACTGACGCTCAAAAAGTTCCGTCACCACAGAGAGGTAGACTAGCAGCTGTAACTGCGAGCCGCTCAGTATGCGGTAGGGCTCCCAGCTCGTCGCGCCGGTCTTATAGTCGACAATCTTTAAATAGAGCTGTCCCTCGTGTTCCGCCGTGTCCACGCGGTCTATTTTTCCGCGCAGCCGCATGCTCCCTATGCTGAGTTCCGGTGTACTCCCCGGCGCATCCTGACTCGAGAACTGCAGTTCTTCCGCGGAAGGACGGTAGGCCCCCCGGCGCAGTTGCTCTGCCATGACCAGTATGCTCTGCGTCACAATTCTCGTTAACTTTTTGACAATCCAGCGGTTCTTTGCGCTGTCCTGATAGAGCTTCCTCGCATCCGCCGCCACGGCTTCCTCGACCGCCTTAGCCGCCAGTTCCAGAAGTTCCTCCTCACTCTTGTCGCCGAGCTGCCTCCCCTCCGCCGACGCGGCTTGAAACACAAGCTCAATCGCGCGGTGCGCGAGGCTCCCCAAATCCTGCTGCGCGATTTCAAATTCGGGCAGCTGTCGGAGACGAAGTCCGAAATCGGCAAAATGGCGGAAGGGGCAGCGGAAGAAGGACTCGATGCGGGTCACGGAGCCTGTGAGCACTTCCCCGTAGAGCGCCAACGCGGTCTCCCGGAAGAGCTTTCCGCCCCCGTAAAGGGCACAGGCAGAGGCCGTGAGTGCTTTGGCCTCCGATCTGCTCTCCTCGTCGGATGAAAACGCGCAAAGGAGCGACAGCGCCTCTTCTCGTTCTGTCTCTGTCTCGCATCCTGCCTCCGCCTCTTTCCGTGCCGCGCGGAGTGCCTTTAAGAGCAGCTCCTCCGCCTCGCTGCGGGAATAGAAAACGCCGTTGTCCGGCTGTTTTGCCGCGCGAAGTCCCGGCAACAGTTGTTCCAGGTGGCGGAGCAAAAACGAAGGACGCATGGCCTTGCCGGCGCGGTCCACCGCGGAAAAACTGATGTGAACTTGCTCCGATGCCTCGGTGAGCAGGCGGTATAAGTAAAAGCGCTGTTCATAGAGCTGTTCCTTCGCGCCGGGCGCGAGGATAAGCCCTTCTCCCTTCAGTTTTTCCCGCTCCCGCTCACTGAGCACGCCGCCCTCATCCCGTCGCTTCGGGAGCGCGTTGTCATTTGCCGCGAGCAGGAAGAGCACCTTCGTATCCAGAAAACGGGTGCGCATCATATCACCTATGGTAACGCGGTCCG
Organism: uncultured Stomatobaculum sp.; assembly: GCA_963552595.1. Taxonomy (GTDB): domain Bacteria; phylum Bacillota; class Clostridia; order Lachnospirales; family Lachnospiraceae; genus Moryella. Next base: position 1,692 of record CAUVLB010000083.1, read on the forward strand.
CATAGGCCGGAATCTGGCCGATGTGAATTTCCTTAAGGCCGCTCTCCAGAACGCCCGCCATATCCGCGCGGGACAGTCTCTCGCCCGCAAGTACTTCGCGCATCTCGGTGAGAATGCGCTCCGTCTCCGCATAGACCTCCGAAAACGCCCGGGCACGGGAAGCGTCTCCCCGCTCCGAAAAGCGAAGGGCAGCGGCCGCAAGTTTCTCTTCGACCGCGAGCGTTTTCATCAATTCGGATAATAAAGCCGCCACTTCGCCCACATCCGCCTCGCCGCCCTGAAAGGCCTCCCGAAGCGGGAGAAGATAGCAAAGCATCTCCTCCTTAAAGCGGTTTAATTCCTCAATGTCCGCTCCCTCCAGTTCGCGCGGACAGTAAGAAAAGGGCTCTTTGAGGCGCGTAAAACTCCGCACGCCGGTGAGCCCCATATAGTTTTCCAAGAGAGCTGTCTGCTTCCACGCCTCCGTGACCAAGGGATTATGCAAGAAGCGGAAAAAAGCGCGCGGCGAAAAGCCCTCCTGTATACAGAGCAGGGCGGCATTTAAAAGCTCCGGCAGCGGATTGGCGCGCACCGAGAGGTTTTCATCGAGATGGGCGGGAATCCCCGCCGCGAGAAAGGCATGCGAAAAGAATTCGCCCATGCCCTCAAAATCCGCGACCACAACCGCAATGTCGCGATAGCGATAGCCCTCCTCTTTCACGAGGCGGAGTATATTCCGCGCCGCGGCTGCCGCCTCCTCCTCCGGGGAGGCGAGCGCCGAAATCGTGACCGCCTTCACCTCTCCCTCATACACTGCGCCGTCATAGCGCAGCACATGGGCGTCCAGGAAGGCAAGTTCCGCTGCCTTGAGGCGTGCGGAACCCGTGACAAAACAATCCTCGCCCCGGGGCACGCGAAGATTTTCGGCAATCGTCCGAATGCGACCCACATACGCGGTCGAGAGGTGAAAGAGCTCTTCCTCTCTGAGCAGCTTTCCGGGATCGAGGCTCGGGTCCAGGGAGAGGACAAAGCGAAGCTCTGCCGCGACAGTAAGCAGTTCTTCCAAGACGCGGTACTGCACCGGCGTAAAACCGACAAAGCCGTCGATTAAAAAATGTGCGTTCCGGAGCAGTTTCGACTCCGGGATACAGGCCGCAAAGTGGCCTAGTATCTCTTCCTTCGGCAACTGCTTTCCGCGAATAAAGTCCTCTACGCCCTGATAGAGCAGTGAGAAGTCGTGGAGCTTCATCGCAAGCAGGCGCTTCTCCTCCTTCGCCGCGAGTTCCGAAAAGCGCGACGGCGCCGCGCCGTACTGCAGACACTCCGAAATCATGGACTTCACCTGCTCCGCAAAGCCCGCCTTTTTGACCTTGCCTTTCCAGAGCAGCAAGTCTTTTTCAAGCATGCCGCCGACCCGCCGAACAACCATCGCCTTGCCGCTCTCGTCCATGATGGGCGGAAGCTTCCGGTTTAACTCCTGAAATACGCGGTAGGCAAGACGATTTAAGGAAAGGGCCTCCAAATTGCGCGAAGCATGACGCGGGTGCAGTTCCAAGAGTTTCTTTTGCACCAGCATGCTGTACTGTTCCGGCACGATGACAAAAAAGCGCTCTTCCGGCGCCTCGAGGGAAGCCTCGATGATGTCCAGAAAAGCGCGCTCGGTTTTTCCGCTTCCGGAAGAACCGAAATAGAAAGAATAAGCCACGCGAACCCTCCTCCGTGAAAAGCGGAATTATTTTTCTTGCGTGAGTTGCTCATAGAGTGCGTTCGGAACCTCCGCGCGCACATAGATACCCTCGGGCTCGTAGCGCTCCTCGAGCAGTTTCCCCTGCTTTCGTATACTCTGGATGCGCCCCGCCGCAGCATAGGGGAACAGAGCCTCAAAGGAACGGCGACTCTTTTGTTTCTCCGCCGAAATCAGCTCTTTGAGTGTCTCAAGCCCTTCCCCGCTCAGCGCCGAAATGCGAACCGAGGCCGCTGCGTGTATGTCCTTCGGAAGCGTCTCCGCTCCCGGCAAATCCGTTTTATTGTAGACCGCGATGATGCTGTGCTCTTCCAGAGCCTCGAGCTCCCGCAGCGTCTCATAGACCACCGCCATCTGCGTATCCGCCTCCGGCGAAGACGCATCGACCACATGCAGGATGAGGTCGGCATAGCGCGCCTCCTCGAGTGTCGAATGAAACGCCTCAATCAGCTGGTGCGGAAGCTTCCGTATGAAACCGACGGTGTCCGTGAGCAGCACCTCTTCGCCGCCCGGCAGCGCGAGCTTTCTCGTGGTCGGATCCAGGGTCGCAAAGAGCTTATTTTCCGCGAGTATGCCCGCATCGGTGAGGCGGTTCAGCAAGGTCGACTTGCCCGCATTCGTATAGCCGACCAAGGCCACAATATAGCTCCCGCTCTTCTCGCGCTGTGCGCGCGCAACCTCGCGATGCCGCTTCAACTCGCCGAGTTTTTCTCGCAAAAAACTGATGCGCGCGCGAATGGCACGCCGGTCCAGCTCCAACTTTTGCTCGCCCGGGCCTCTGGTGCCGACACCGCCTCCCAGTCTGGAGAGCGACGAACGCATGCCGAGTAGATGTGCCTGCGTGTAGTGCAGCTGCGCGAGTTCCACCTGGAGTTTGCCCTCCGCCGTCACCGCGTGCCGCGCAAAAATGTCGAGGATAATCATGGTTCTGTCCATGACCTTCGCGCCGAGCGCATCACTCAGATTCTTCATCTGCGCAGGCGAAAGCTCATCATCCGCCGCAACGGCATCTGCCTCAAGGCTTATGAGCAACTCCTTCAGTTCTTCTATCTTTCCTTTTCCGAAGTAAGTCCCGGGATCCGGCGCTTCGCGCGGCTGTATGAGACGGCCGACCGGCTCTGCCCCTGCGGTCTTCAACAGTTCCCCGAGCTCTGTCAGCGATTCCTCGCTCCCGTCTCGCTCCCGCTGCTGAATGCCGATCAGCACGACCCTTTCTTTCGCCTCTTCGGTCACAAACAGCTCAGCCATCACTGCCCTCCACTCTGGTCTTCAAAAACGCAATCTCATGCTCTATCTCTTCTCGGTTTCCCTGCCCGCTCTCAAGGAGCGCCGTGAAACGCCGCAATGCATCCGCATAGTCCCCGCTGTATTCCCGGCAAATCGCCTCGCGCTGCCGGAAAACCGCCTGCTGCTCCGCATCTGCAGCCGTGAGCGTCTCACCCGCTTCATAGACGGCAAAGGCTTCATCCACCTTTTTGACACTGACCAAAAGATCGCCGTAGTGCAGGAGGAAACGACTGTCCTCCTTGGCGCTCGGATACAGTTTCTCGTACGCCGCACGCACGGTCTCCAGCTCATTCGCCTCCCCCCTGTCCCGCGCACTCTCGGCGAGCAGGTAGAGGGACTCCAGATGAAGTTCCCGGTCTCCGCCTTGTTTCTCCGCTTCTTCGTAATAGGGCAGGGCTACCTCCATGCCCTTGCCCGCCTTCACGGCAGCCGCGCAGGCAAGATCCAGATAGGCAGCCTTACGTCCTCCCTTTCGGAGCAGCTGCTCATAGTGCCCCAGCGCCTCTTCGTACTTCCCCGCGCGGTACTCCGACTCGGCAAGGTAGCTCAGAATATCCTCCTCTTCCTTGTCCTGGTGAGCGGTTCCGTAATAGTCCAACGCATGGCGGAAAGCATCGATTGCCGCCTCGTAATTCTCTTTCTGTAACTCCGCAATGCCGAGCGAACGGTATTTCCGCACCGCTTTTCCGCGCTCACTGCATCCGCTGAGCAATAACACCAGGG
>CAUVLB010000084.1:0-5409 GCA_963552595.1 uncultured Stomatobaculum sp.
TTCTTTTGTTTACATAATTTATTTATGTAGCGTTTCTGCACATAGCGAATTTGATCTGCACTGTTGGCGCTAAAGTCGTGGGTAACAAAAACCGCATCCCGGCTCTCGGTCTGTTTCCGAAAGCCGGGATGCGGCAAAATAATCAATATCCGAGTTCTTTGATCAAGGCGGGAACGGTGGTCATCTGCTTCATCTTTCCGACATTTTCCCCCGTAAAGAAAAGCCCCGCTTCCAAATTGCCCTTGACAGCTTCAATCAGCGCATTTGTGATGCAGAACGGCACCTGCGCGGAATTGCATTTCTTAATGCAACGCGAGCAGTGGCTCGGCGGGATGCGTCCGGCATCCACAAGTCGCTTCAGCAAGGGCGTGTGAACCGCTCTGCCTGGCATGCCGACCGGACTGTGAATGATTGAGACATCTTCACGATTCGCACCGAGCAGCACGTCCTTATAGGCCTGAGAGGCATCGCATTCCTCGGTCGCGATAAAACGAGTTGCCATCTGTACGCCGGCCGCCCCCTGTTCGGTGAGGGTTTGAATGTCGTTCTGATCCCAAATGCCGCCGGCACAAAAGACCGGAATGTTCCTCTTGGCGGCATCCACAAAGGGACGAATGTTCTCCAGCACATCCTTCAGTAAGCTCGCGAGAGAGGGCGTTTCACCGGAAAGCAAATCCTCTTCTTTGAAACCGAGGTGACCGCCGGCCTTTGCACCTTCCAGCACAATGAAATCCGGGAAACGATGATACTTGTTCATCCAAGACTGTAAAATTAACTTAGCCGCACGGCCTCCGGAAACAATGGGCGCAATCAGCGCGCTTCCCTCCGGAACCAACTCCGGCAGCTGCAGGGGTAAGCCCGCTCCGGAAATCACTGCATCAATTCCGGCAGAAACAGCGGTTTTTACGGCATCCGCAAATTGCTGGGTGGCAACCATGGCATTGATTGCAAGCAGCCCCTTGCCGCCGGAGATATCGCGCGCATCGGATATTTCCCGACGCAGAGCACGAAGATTGGCCTCCTCGGGATTCTTATAGAAGTCCGGCTCGCGATAACCGCAATCTGCCGTGCTGATACAGCCCATAGCACCGCAAGCAGCAACACTGCCCGCAAGTCGTTCCAAAGAAACGCCGACTCCCATACCTCCCTGAATGAGCGGAACTTCCAACTCTCTGCGATGAATCCCTAAGTGTAATTCTTCCGACATTTATGACCTCCCGGATTAGCAAGCAATCGCTAAAGATTAAATTGCCTCTATCGTAAGTCATTTTATCTGCCAGGTCAACTAGTATTTAAAACTAGATAATCCGCGTCCGAATAATGTATATTTATGTTTACAGTCGCATATATACAAGCAATCTCCCATTTCCTTACTTGACGCGAATGTATAATTACTCTTATATCGTGATTATATTTGTTGTTTTGTGTATAACTACTGCATATATGCTTATTACATGCACTGTTGTATATGTATGTTCTTATTTGTCGCGACGCAGGCAATGTATATCTCTTCGAGCCAGCATGTATATATGCTATATATTCATGTATAACCTAGTTTATACTGTCTCAAGTGTATAAAAACAGCGAAGCATGTCTGCTCCGCTGTCTCGGTATTAATTTGCGGGAAGGCCAGCCCCCGGTCCCACCACCTCGGTTTCAGCAGGTCTCGCACTCTCCTTTGTCTCTCGGATGGAAGCTCCGGGTCCCACGACACTCTCACTCCCCTGCTCACTGCTCTTCGGCTTCACCTGACCGGCGCTCTGTTCTGAAGTTTCACTCATCTTAGATGACGCTTCGCTGCGCTGCTTTTTGCTGCTCTCCATTGCGGCCACCGTAGTCTCCGCCTCCGTGCTCGCTGCGCTGCTTGCCTCCGTCGCTGAACTCTCTGCTGCGGAAGAACTCTCCCTGCTTCCCTTCTCTTCCGCTGCCCGCTCTGTTTCGCTGTTCTTTTTGGATTTCTCCTTAATCTCTCCGGTGTTGCCGACCGCACCCGGCTTATCGGTCTGAATTTCGGCGGGCGTTCCCTTGCCCTTCAAACCTGTCTTCTTGATAATATAGTCACTGACTTCTCTCACCGAAGCACTCGGCTGGTAGTTCTCCTCCTGAAACAGGAATTGGTGAAGACTGATGACATTGCTCTCAAGCGTAATCGGAACAACGCAGTCCTTCTTCTCGATCCAGATTGCATCACGCTCAAAGGGGAAACCCGAGGTCTCGGCAATGTGATACTTTTTGATGTCCTTTGCATATGCCAGGACATCGTCCAGTCCCATGCTGGTCTTGGTTTCCGGAAGAACGGAAGTCACAAGCTCTATACGCTTTGCGGTATCCGCAGCGCGAATCTTATCCATTAAGAGGGAAACCACCTTGCGCTGACGCTCGGTGCGGTTGTAGTCCGTATCCATGAGCCGCAGTCTCGCATAGGCAACCGCCTGCACACCGTCCAGGTGATTCATGCCCGGGTGCGTCAACTGAACCGATCCGATTCCGGTCGATTTCACGGTTTCGGTGATAAAGGAATTGATGTATTTAAATTCAGCAGGTGTAATCTCAATGTCGACGCCGCCCATGATGTTGACCGCATCCACCACTGCTTTCCAGTTAAAGGTAATATAATCATCCGGCTGAATATCGAGGTTATAACGTATCATCCAGAGAGCCTGCTCGGGTCCTCCCTTGAAATAGGCCTCGTTAAACTTATGGTGTTTTCCGGATTTGTCAATCTGCACGAAGGTATCGCGGTATATACTGCAAATGCGTATATCTCCCGTCTCCTTATTGAGAGACACCAGCATATTGACATCCGAAAGAGCATCCTTGCCGAGATTACCGTTGCGTGAATCCACACCGAATACAGCGACTGTATAATATCCGCTTGCATGTGTCTTCTGTCCCAGCAGTATATTCTTGGCTCCCCAGATGACAAGGAAGGCAGAGAGCAGGGCAATCACAATTAATACCGGACTTTTCTTTCCGCCCTTCTTCTTCTCTCCCGTTCCGCCGCTTGATTTCTCTGTCTTGCGGCGTGGCGAATTGCTATCCCGCGTATTTTTTTTGCGCGAAGCGCGCGTCACCGGCTTAGCCATCTCTTCATCCTCTTCATCGTCAGGACTCTCATAAGAAGAAGCTTCGACATTCTCGTCTTCAAAGTCCTGAGACGCTTCATCTGTGTAATGCTCTTCCGGCTTCTTTTTCGACCTGCGGAACCCTGCCAATAAGGACTCTGCCCGACGCTGTATTTCAGCCAAAGCATCGCTCTGCGGTTCTCCTTCTTCTTCATCCGAGAATTCTCGGAGAGGCTCATCGTTATTGTCTTCTTCCGCTCGGAGAGCGTCCTCAATCATCCTCTGTCGTTCTGCCTCGGCTTTCAAGCGACGGAAGGTACTGTCCGCTTCCCGTTTTGCGCTCTCCTCCGCAGCTGCATCACGCAGGCGCTGCAGTGCGGAAGTATCCTTCTGTGACGCTGCTTCGCGCATGCGCTGTAAGCCCATATTCATTTCCTGACGATCAGCGGTTACACGCTTTTCTTCTTTGGGAATTGTTTGCGCAAATTTTTCCGGATTTTCCGCAAGCGCACGTTCCCTTAGGCGCTTGAGCGGGGATTCCGCTTCTTTGCCGGAAACAGGAAGAGACGCGGCCGGTTCTGCCGCGTCCTTCTGTACATTTTTTTGTTTGCTTCGAAGCGACTTGAGACGCGCAAGCTCCTTTAAATATTGCTCACGCTCTGTCTTTTCATCTGCGGCCATTCCGGAATTCCTCTTCCCTCTTTAAGCTCTCGAGTATCATCTCAACCGCACCCTCTAAACCGAACTTACTGCTGTTGATGCAGAGATCGTAGCTTCTGGAGTCTCCCCAACGCTTGTTGGAGTAATAGTTGTAATAGCTGGAGCGGCGCTTATCGGTCTTCAGCATAATCTCTCGCGCTTTGTCGCGGCTGATGTTGCCGCCCTGGTAATCTTGTACGCGCGTAATCTTATCTTCCTCTTCTGCAGAGATAAAGACCGAGAGCACGCCCTGCATGCCGTCCAGTGCATAATCCGCACAACGACCGACAATCACGCAACTCTCCTGCTGCGCAAGATTGCGAATCGAATCAAACTGCGCCAAGAAAATCTTCTGATTGATCGGCATATCCACATATGGCGAGGAGGAATACCCGAGAGAATATGTATCCATCACCAGAGAATAGAGGAAGCTGTTGGTCGGTTTTTCATCGTTCGACTCCAAGAGCTCGCGGCAAAGTCCGCTTTCCTTCGCTGCGCGATCCAGCAACTCCTTATCATAGCACTTTACGCCGAGTCTTTCCGCGAGCATTTCACCGATTTTGTGACCGCCGCTTCCGGTCTCGCGTCCCAATGTAATGATTCTCTTTGTTTCCATAAGGCACCTCCACAGAAATGCTAAAAATAGTGGTTTCTATCTGCTTCTATTGTAACATTTTACGAGGAAAAGGTAAATCTATGCTTTCTTCCGAAGTTTGTCCAGCAAAGCTTCAAAGTAGGCAGGAAGGGGAGCCGTAAACTCCAGATAACGACCGTCCGCCGGATGTCGAAAACCAAGCACCGCAGCGTGAAGACACTGTCCCTCCAAGTGATAGGGATTTTTCGAACTGCCGTACACCGTATCGCCGAGCAGCGGATGTCCCAGGGAGGCAAGGTGAACACGTATCTGATGTGTTCTGCCGGTTTCCAGTCTGCAACTTAAATAGCACGCAGAAGAAAAGCGCTCCAAAACCTGATAGTGCGTAACGGCATGCTTTCCGCCCGCCAATCCGCTTTTCATTTTCTTTCGATTCTCCGGGTCGCGCCCAAGCGCCGCATCCACAGTGCCTTCATCCTCCCGAATCACACCTTGGGCAAGCGCTAGGTAGCGGCGGGTGATGCTATGCTCTTTTAGTTGTTCCGCAATACACTGATGTGCTCTGTCATTCTTGCAGGCGATGATAACGCCGGTTGTATCCTTATCGATTCGGTGTACAATGCCCGGCCGAAGGACACCGTTAATTCCGGATAAACTGTCCCTACAGTGATATAAAAGCGCATTGACCAAGGTTCCGCTCGCATGTCCGGCTGCAGGATGCACAACCATGCCCTTGGGTTTATTGACCAGAATCACATCGCTGTCTTCATAAAGTATGTCGAGCGGTATGTTTTCGGGAAGAACTTCCAAATGTTCCGGTTCCGGGAGTTCCAAGCAAAGAAGCTCACCGGCAGATACCGCATAACTTGGCTTTCTCGGCTTATCGTTGACGAAAACCGTGCCTTCTTTAATTAATTTCTGTGCATGTGCACGTGTGAGCTCCGGATAGAGTGCGGAAACAACCGTATCGAGGCGTTTCCCGCTGTAAGCTTCCGATATGACATGTTGCTCCAAGCGCACCTCCTTTATCGCAAAAACGTAAATTCCTCT
>CAUVLB010000085.1:0-5386 GCA_963552595.1 uncultured Stomatobaculum sp.
GTTTCGGTGCTCTCCGGCGCTGTGAGCTCCGCGCTGCCGGAAGAAGTGCTGTAGGCAGCCGGGTTTGCACTGCGTCCCACCACCTTTGCGAGGGCGGGGACGGGGGCCTGTAAGGTCATAGAGGCGGTGAGCACTATGGCTGCGCCTCGCTTGAGATTTAATTTCATGATTTGAAGTACCTCCTCATGGAAAACAAGTTGCAAAACTCGGTTCAGAATATCTTAACATAAATTGTCAACAAGGGCACACAAAAAGCGCCTTATAATTCTGACGGTTTTCTTACAAACGGGCAGAATTACGCCGGATAGCGGAGCTGGGAGGCTTTCGGCGCATTCAGGGCGCGCTCCAAGTAGCGGGCGCTCTCCCAATTTGCCATAGGGAGATTCATGTCGAGATAGTTTCCGCAGTCCCGCGCGGCAGCGCCCGGCACCTCGCCGCGAAAGTCCCGCGTGAAGAGAAAGAGCTCGCGGAGCAGCGGCAGGATGTCCGCGGATTCATAGTCGCCGCGGAGCAGAAGATAAAAGCCGGTGCGGCAGCCCATGGGGCCGAAGTAGAGGACCTTGTCGCCGAATTCGCCGTGATTCCGGAGAAAGGTTGCGCCGAGGTGCTCCAGGGTGTGAATTTCCGCGGTGTTCATGACCGGTTCCTTATTCGGTGCGGTCAGGCGGAGGTCAAAGGTCGTGACGGTTTCGCCGCCCACCGCGTCCTTGCGGGAGACATAGACACCCGGTTCCAAATCCAGGTGATTCACGGTAAAACTGGTGATTTTTTCCATTTTTGCTTCTCCTCTTTGCTGAAAGGGGCCTCGGGGGAGGCTCATCGATTGACATTCTATATGAATATGGTAAAGTTTTAGCCTAACACAGTAAAATTTGGAATTCAAGCGCAGGGCGCAGAGGGATTTTAAAATGGAGACAAAAGAATTGAGACGCATATTGGTGACGGCAATCGGATCGTTTTCGGCGACGGCCGTGATACGGGAGCTCAAGGCGAGCGGCTGCTATGTGGTCGGCACGGATTTGAACGCGGCGGAGCTGCTGTCGGAGAGTACGGAGGTCGATGCCTTTTACCGGCTGCCCCGCTTTGATGAGCGGGAGGAGTACTTAAAGCAGCTTGCAATGATACTGGAAAAAGAAGAAATCGACGGCATTTTGCCGCTCACGGATGCCGAACTCGACGTGCTCGGCGAGGCGGGCGAGGCACTCGGCAAGGCAGAGCTGCTGGCGCCCTCCGGTGAGTGCTTGGTGAATGCAAGAAGAAAGCGCATGAGCAAGGAGGCGGCCGAGGCAGTGTTCCGCCGCGCGGGCAATGAGCGCTTTTTGACCATCCCGACTTTCAAGGTTCCGCACCGCACGGAGGAGGAGAGAGAGCAGTGGCTGCTGCGCCACATGCCGCTCATATTAAAGCCGGACAACGGCCGCAGCTCCGAGGGCGTGTTCCGCATCGCGAACCGCGAGGCGCTGACCCGCGCCCTGCTTGAGCTCCGCATGCTCGGCCGGGCGGACAGCTATCTCGCGCAGCCCTTCGTCTCGGGACACGTGGTCTGCGTCGACACGGTGAGAGACCGGGCGGGCAATACCGTGGCGCTTGCGCGGGAGGAGCATCTCAGAAGTCTGCGCGGGGCGGGGCTTTCGGTGCAGGTATTCCGCGATAGCGAACTTGAGGCAATCTGCGGGAAACTCGCGGCGGAGCTCAAGCTGATCGGCTGCGTGAACTTTGAGTTTATCAAGGATGCGGGCGGCAAATATCACTTCCTCGAATGTAATCCGCGTTTTTCGGGCGGTGTCGGCTTCTCGGAGCGAGCGGGTTTCCCGGCGGTCAAAATGCACCTTGCGGCTTTGCGCGGCGAGACACTCGACACGAGCATTGCGGAGCGGATTCAGCCCTGCTGGCAGGTCAAGAAATATATAGAAGTGATAACAAAAGAGTGATATAGTAAAAAAGCGCAGTTATGCTTGTGCTGCGCTTTTTTTGGCGAAGGAAAACAGAACTGCCACAGGAGGAATATGGAGGAAAAAAAGAAGCGTAATAAGTCGCATGCCGCACTGATGGCGCTCATCCTTTTGCTCGGTGCAGCGAACGGAAAGCGACTTATGGATCGCAATACACACCTGAAGAAATATGCGGAGATGCCTACGGTTGAGGCGGCGGCCCCGAGTAGCAGCGCCGAGACAACGGCCGCGGCGGAGAGCACGGCTGCGGCAGAGAGCGCGGCCGCTGAGCCGGTGAGGGATCCGGATGCGGAGCGCGTCATTGATTTTGCGGCGCTCAAGGCAAAGAATCCGGATGTGGTCGCGTGGATTTATGTGCCGGGAACGGTGGTCAATTATCCGATACTCCACCGAGAAGCGGACAACGAGTATTATTTGCGCCGCGATATCGACGGCCGTGAGGGCTCCTACGACGGTGTCTTTTTGGACGGCGACGATGCGGCGGATTTCTCGAAGCTGCAGAACCTGGTTTACGGACATCACATGAAGAACGGAACTATGTTTACCCCGCTCATTTCGTTCAAGCGAAAGAATTTTTTTGAGGAGCATCCGCGCGTATATCTCTACACACCGGAGCACACTTATATTTTAAAACCGCTCGCCTCGCTCTACACCGACGCGGGCGAGGATAAGCGCCGTATCGACTTCTCGGATCGCCGGGAATTCAACGCTTATGTGGATCAGATGACGAAGGGTTGCGAGTTCCGCGACCTGCCGGCGGAGGGCATCGATAAGCTCTTCTCCTTTGTCACCTGCTCCTATGAGTTCAGCGACGCGCGCACCATACTCTACTGCTATGAGGTGGATGCGGCGGGGAATCCGGTGAAGCCGACTCCGCTCGGCGGCGGGCTCTGAACGCAACAACAACAGCAGAAAACAGGCGTCATCCGAAAAAAGTGCACAGGGAGAGACAAGATGAAGGGAATTGTACTCGCCGGAGGATCCGGCACGCGGCTCTATCCGCTGACCAAGGTCACCAGTAAGCAGCTGCTTCCGGTTTACGACAAACCGATGATTTACTATCCGCTCTCGGTTTTGATGACGGCGGGCATAAGGGACATTCTGATTATCTCGACGCCGGAGGACACGCCGCGTTTTGAAGCCTTGCTCGGCGACGGCAGCCAGTTCGGCATCTCGCTCTCTTACACCGTGCAGCAGAGTCCGGACGGCTTGGCGCAGGCCTTCCTGCTCGGTGAGGACTTTATCGGCGACGACCGCGTCGCGATGATACTCGGCGACAATATCTTCGCCGGCAACGGTCTGAAGGAGCAGCTGCTTCGCGCGGCGGGGCGAGAGACCGGAGCTACGGTCTTCGGCTACTACGTGGACGATCCGGAGCGCTTCGGCATAGTCGAGTTCGACAAGACGGGGCGGGCGGTCTCGATTGAGGAGAAGCCGGAGAAGCCGAAGTCGAACTACTGCGTGACGGGACTTTACTTCTACGATCGTCGCGTGGTCGAGTTTGCGAAGAGCTTAAAGCCGAGTGCGCGCGGCGAACTTGAAATCACGGATTTGAATCGTCTCTACTTGGAGCGGGGCGAGCTGGAAGTGAACCTGCTCGGCCAGGGCTTCACCTGGCTTGACACCGGAACCCACGCGTCCCTTGTCGAGGCGACCAATTTTGTCTATACAATCGAGACCCATCAGCACAGAAAAATCGGCTGTCTCGAGGAAATTGCCTACTTAAACGGCTGGATTTCCCGCGAGCAGCTTGCGGAAGCCGCAGAGTCCATGCGGAAGAACGAGTACGGCAAGTACTTGCGAGACGTGTTGGACGGCAAGTATTTGATACAGTAAAAAAGGCGCAGAGAGGACAGAGAGATGAAAATAGTAGTGACAGGTGGCGCAGGCTTTATCGGCAGCAACTTCGTGCAGTACGAGGTAAATCACTATCCGGAGGATGAGATCATCAACCTGGATCTTCTGACCTACGCGGGCAATCTGGAGAGCGTGGCGCCGGTTGCGGACAAGAAGAACTACCGTTTTGTGCGCGGCGATATCGCGGACAGAGCCTTTGTCTTTGACTTCTTTGAGAAGGAGAAGCCGGACATTGTGATTAACTTTGCGGCGGAGTCCCATGTGGACCGCAGCATCACGGACCCGGAGATTTTTGTGCGCACCAACGTAGTCGGCACGACGACCTTACTCGATGCCTGCCGCACTTACGGCATTCAGCGCTATCACCAGGTTTCGACGGACGAGGTGTACGGCGACCTGCCCCTGGACCGCCCGGACCTCTTCTTCACAGAGGAGACCCCGCTTCACACCTCTTCGCCCTATTCGAGCGCGAAGGCGGCAGCGGATCTCTTTGTGCAGGCGTATCACAGAACCTACGGGCTGCCGGTGACCATAAGCCGCTGCTCGAATAACTACGGCCCCTACCACTTCCCGGAGAAGCTGATTCCGCTCGTCATAAGCCGCGCGCTGAACAACGAGGAGATTCCGGTCTACGGCGAGGGACAGAATGTCCGTGACTGGCTCTATGTGACGGATCACTGTTCCGCCATCGACTTGGTTGTGCGGAAGGGCAGAGTCGGTGAGGTCTACAACATCGGCGGCCACAACGAGAGAAGCAACCTCGAGGTCGTACAGACCATACTCCGTGCGCTGGATAAGCCGGAGAGTCTGATTCGCTTCGTGAAAGACCGCCCGGGTCACGACCTCCGCTATGCGATGGATCCGACCAAGATTGAGACCGAGCTCGGCTGGAAGCCGGAGCACACCTTTGACACAGGCATTCCGGTCACGATTGACTGGTACCTGAATCACCGCGACTGGTGGGAGCACATTGTGAGCGGCGAGTACCGGAACTACTTTGACTCCATGTACGGGGAGCGCCTTTGATGCGCGCGCTGGTCACCGGTGTCGCGGGACAGCTGGGGCACGATGTCGTGAATGAGCTTTTGCGCCGCGGCGCGGAAGTCACGGGCTCGGATATAGCGCCCGTGTACAGCGGTGTGCAGGACGGGACGGCGGTCACAACCTGCGCCTATGTCTCGCTCGACATCACCGACCGCGAAGCGGTGGAACGCGTGATGCGCGAACAGAGGCCGGATGTCCTGATTCACTGTGCGGCTTGGACCGCCGTTGACGACGCGGAGGATGCCGACAAGCGCGAGCTGGTTCAGAAAATCAACGGACTCGGCACTGAGTACCTTGCGGCGGCCTGCCGTGAAATCGACGCGAAGATGATGTACATCAGCACGGACTATGTCTTTTCCGGCCAGGGCACAACGCCCTGGGAGCCGGACTGCCGCGATTTCGATCCGCAGAATGTTTACGGCATGACCAAGCTCTACGGCGAGGAAGCGGTGCGGCAACATCTCAGCAAGTATTTCATCGTCCGCATTGCCTGGGTCTTCGGCGTGAACGGCAATAACTTTATCAAGACCATG
>CAUVLB010000086.1:0-5333 GCA_963552595.1 uncultured Stomatobaculum sp.
CCGCAGGGAAGTCCGAAACCGGTGCGTGTGCAGGGCGCCTTTGTCTCCGATCAGGAGGTGCAGAAGGCGGTGGAGTACATTCGGCAGGAAGACTTGCCGCTCGCTTATTCGGAAGAAGTTGAGGATAAAATTCTTCGTTCGGGAGAGACCAGGGAGACCCAGCCTGCGGACAGCGGACGGGATCCGCTCTTCTTCCAGGCGGGACGTTTTGTCATCGAGAAAAATAAGGCGTCCATCGGCAATTTACAGCGTATGTTTAAAATCGGTTTTAACCGCGCGGCGCGCATCATGGATCAGCTTGCTGCCGCAGGTGTGGTCGGCGAGGAGCAGGGCACCAAGCCCCGCGAACTGCTGATGAGCATAGAAGAATTTGAAGCAATGGAGCAGTGAGAGGGATAAAGCTATGAAATTATTAGAACTTGCGGCGGAAGGGCTGAAGGGACGCTTATTGCAGGGGGAGCTCGGCGTAGAGCTCGGGGCTCTGGTCTATGACTCCCGGAAAATCAGCGAGGGCTGCCTCTTTGTATGCATGAAGGGGGCCAATTTCGACTCCCACGATTTGCTTGCGGAACTCCCGGCTAAGGGGGTTGCCGCAGTGGTCATAGACCGTGACGTCGCAGAGTTGCCGCCTAGAATCACGGTGTTCCGAGCAGAAGATGCGCGCGCGGCACTCGCTGCCCTCTCGGCGGCCTACTTCGGCTTCCCGGCGCGGGAGCTTATCACCGTAGGCGTGACCGGAACCAAGGGAAAGACGACGACGACTCACATGATGCGTGCCCTCTTAGAGGCGGGCGGCATGAAGACCGGGCTGATCGGAACCAACGGAATCACAATCGGCGACACTCACATTGCGACCAAGAATACGACGCCGGAGTCCTATGAGATTCAGGAGAATTTCCGTAAGATGGCGGATGCGGGCTGCAAGGCTGTGGTCATGGAAGTCTCGAGCCAGGGACTCATGCTGCACCGCACCGGCGGCATTCTCTTTGACTACGGTGTATTTACGAATATTGCTCCCGACCACATCGGTCCGAACGAGCACAAGAGCTTTGAGGAATATCTGTACTGGAAGTCACAGCTCTTTTTGCAGTGCAAGACGGGGCTCATCAATGCGGACGATGTTCACGCCGTTTACATTGAGAAAGCAGCTAATTGCGAGCGCTTGTACCGCTTCAGCGAGAAACAGGCTGCGGAGTTCACTCTGCGGAATCTCGCACACACGGCAGATCCCGACTTTGTGGGCATGTGCTTTGACTTTGTGACCCCGGAGAAGACAGTGCCTAATGTCAGGGTGGGTATGCCGGGACAGTTCAATGCGGAAAATGCACTCGCAGCCCTTGCGGTCGCAAGCTTAATCGGTGTCCCGGAGGAGGTGCTGGCAAGCGGACTTCGGAATATCCGTGTGAACGGGCGCATGGAGATTGTGAAACTGCATCCCTTTACCGTGCTCGTCGATTACGCACACAATGCGGTCAGTATGGAGGCACTGCTCGATGCGCTGCGGGAGTATCACCCGAAGCGCCTGGTCGTGGTCTTCGGTTGCGGCGGAAACCGTGCCAAGGATCGCAGAACTTCGATGGGAGAAATCGGCGGCAAGAAGGCGGATCTCTCCATACTCACGGCAGACAATTCCCGCTATGAGAAGGTCGAGGACATCATCGCGGATATCCGGGAGAGTATTGAGAAAACCGGGGGCGCCTTTATCGAGATCCCGGACAGACGCGAGGCTATCTTCCACGCGGTGCAGAAGGCAGAGCCCGGCGATATGATTGCGATTATCGGCAAGGGACACGAGGATTATCAAGAGATTTGCGGTGTGCGCACCCACTTCCTGGATCGGGAAGTCGTTGAGGAAGCGCTCCGCGAGATGGGAGAGTAAAATGCGCGCGCTGAGCATAGGAGAAATCAGAGAGGCGACCGGCGGAGAGCTGCTGCTCGGCCGCGAGGACCTAAGCATCTCACACATCAGCATTGACTCGCGGGATGTGAAGGAGGATACCCTCTTCGTTCCGCTGATCGGCGAGAGAGTGGATGCGCACCGTTTTTTGGAGCAGGTGACAGAGGCCGGTGTAAAGGCAGTGTTCACTTCGGCCGATTTGACAGAGGCACAGCTAAGGGCCATGGAGGCGGCGGGGATCGCGGTCATACGGGTTTCCGATACGCTGATCGCTTTGCAGGCGCTCTCTGCTTGGCACAGAAATCGTCTCTCGCTTCCGCTGATCGGCGTGACCGGCAGTGTGGGAAAAACCACCACGCGCGAGATGATAGCCGCGGCGCTCTCTGCGAAGTACCGGGTATTTAAGACCAAGGCGAATCACAACTCGCAGATCGGCGTGCCGCTCACCCTTCTTGACATCGAGGATGAGGAAATCGGTGTGATCGAGATGGGGATCAGTCGCCCGGGCGAAATGCACATCATCAGTGAACTGGTGCGCCCCGCAGCGGCGGTCGTCACCAACATCGGCACCGCTCATCTCATGGAACTCGGGAGCCGAGAGAATATACGGGATGAGAAATTAAAAATTCAGGACGGCATGCAAAAAGATGCAATCGTTTTTCGAAATGCGGACGATGCGTTGCTTCAGGGCGGCGCATTGCGGCAGGGTATGATTTCCCGGACTTACGGAAGAGCGGAAACAGCCGACTGCCGCGCCGAGAATGTGTGTTTGGTGAACGGCTGTGCTGTGTTTACGGCAACCATACGGGGCAAGAGAGTTGAGGTGAAGCTCGGTGTGCCGGGTGAGCATCAGGTATGGAATGCGCTCGCTGCGCTCGGAATTGCGGAAGCTTACGGCGTAGCGCTCGACGGAGCGGCTGCGGAACTCGCGAAATTCAAGGGCTACCGTCATCGCCAGCAGATTTTTGTGCGGGACGGTGTGCTTGTGATTGACGACAGCTACAACGCAAGTCCGGATTCCATGCGCGCAGCGCTCTCCATCCTGCGTGAGATGAAAGACCGCCGCCGCATTGCGGTGCTCGGCGATATGAAGGAGCTCGGGCCGACGGAGAGAGAATTGCACCGGGAAATCGGCGCGGCGCTTGCCGCGGCGGAGGGCGCGGACTGTGTGTTTACGCTCGGTGAACTTGCGGGCGAGCTCGCGGAAGCGTTCCGGGCGCATTGCAAAGCACCTTACAGTCCGGAACTCGGCTGTTTTTCGGAGCGGGAAGAACTCTTCGAAGTGCTGAAGGAGAAGGTGAAGCCGGGGGATGCCATTTTATTTAAGGCCTCGAACAGCATGAAGTTCTCGGAACTCGCGGATTATTTTTCGGGGCAGGGAGAGCGAGGCGCGCATTGACCGAGCGCTATGCGGATGTCATTCTGAACATCAGCCATGAGAGCGTGGACCGCCCGTTTACGTATATCATTCCCGAAGACTTGCGCGGAAAACTGACACCTGGGACTGCGGTGCAAGTGCCCTTCGGCAATGCGAAGGAAGCAAAACTGGGCTATGTCCTCTCACTTCGAAAAGAGGCGCCGAGCGGCTTTCAGCTCCGCGAGATTCTGGGCTTCGCAGAGAAGAAGCTCGGTGTGGAAGAGGGACTGCTGTCACTTGCGGTCTGGATGCACGAGCACTACGGCTGTATGTTAAACCAGGCGCTGAAAACCGTTCTGCCGGTCAAAGAGGCCGTGCGGGCGCGCAAACAAAAAGGCGCGGGGAGAGCCGAGAGCACGGCGGGCACGGAAGTAGAGGCGCGCGAGCTCACCGCGGAGCAAAGCGCGCTTCTTTCGGAACTTAAGCAAGCCGAGGCCGAGAAACCGGGGGGCCGCTACCTGCTCTTCGGCGTAACAGGGAGCGGCAAAACGGAAGTTTACATGCGCTGCATCGAAGAACAGCGCCGTCAGGGGAAACAGGCCATTTTATTGCTGCCGGAGATCAACCTGACCTTTCAGACCGTCCGCTATCTGGAAGAGCGCTTCGGCGGGGAAGTTGCCATTATTCACTCGAAGCTCGCAAAAGGCGAGCGCTATCGCCAGTTTCTCCGCGCGGCGCGCGGGGAGGCAAGTGTCATGGTGGGCCCGCGCTCTGCTCTGTTTGCGCCCTTTCCGAATCTCGGACTCATCATCATTGACGAAGAGCACGACGGCGCCTATCGAAACGATGCTGTGCCGCGCTATGACACCAGAGAAGTGGCGGCCAAGCGGGCCGAGCTCTCGGGAGCGCAGCTGATACTGGGCTCTGCGACACCTTCGGTGGAGAGCTGGCGGCGCGCAGAGACGGGCGAATACCGTCTTCTCAGACTCACTGCGCGTGCGGTTCCCGGCGCCGTTCCGGCGAGCGCGACAGTTGCGGATCTCCGCGAAGAGTTAAAGCGCGGGAACCGCACTGTGTTCAGCGAAATTTTGCGTGAAAAAATCGAGGGCTGTCTCTCGAGACAGGAGCAGATCATGCTTTTTATGAATCGACGCGGCTATGCGCGTTTTCTCTCCTGTCGGAGCTGCGGAGAGCCCCTGCGCTGCCCGCACTGCGACGTGAGTCTTACCTACCACGAGGACGGGAGCCTGCGCTGTCACTACTGCGGTTATAAGTCGGCAAAACCGGAGCGTTGTCCGAGCTGCGGTTCGCCTTACATTGCGGGCTTCGGCATGGGGACCCAGCAGCTTGCCGAGCAGACCAAGCGCATGTTTCCCGCGGCGCGCGTGCTCCGCATGGACGCGGATGTCGTTCGCGGGCGGGACGGGGGACAGAGTATCTTGGAGCGTTTCCGCGCAAAGGAGGCGGACATCCTGGTGGGCACCCAGATGATTGTGAAGGGGCATGACTTTCCCAATGTGACCTTGGTCGGCATCATGGCGGCGGATACCGAGTTGTATTTGAGCCATTACACAAGCGCGGAGCGCTGCTTTCAGCTCTTAACCCAGGCAGCCGGTCGCGCCGGCCGCGGGAAAAAGCGCGGCGAGGTCGTGATACAGACCTACCGCCCCGAGCACTATGCGATTCAAACTGCCGCCGCACAGGACTACGAGCGCTTTGCGGCTGCGGAACTCGCCTATCGGCGCGCGGCGGGTTATCCGCCCGTGCTTCACATGATGACGGTACAGCTTGCCTCCAAGGAGGAGGAAGCGCTGACACGCGCGGCCGCGCGCTATGCGGATTGTCTAAAGGCAGCGGCAAAGACGCTCGGCGCCGCCCCGCAGTGTATAGGCCCCGTCAATGCGGCCGTATACCGCGTGCAGGACTATTTTCGGAAGATGATTTACATGAAGCATGCGGGCTATGATATACTGATACAGATTAAGACAGCGGCAGAGGAGGCGTTTCGGGAGCAGGTTCCGGGCGGCATCTCTGTGCTTTACGAGTTTGTCTGACGGAGAGGAGCAAGAGTGGCACTTC
>CAUVLB010000087.1:0-5194 GCA_963552595.1 uncultured Stomatobaculum sp.
TGCCGCCGGTTCCAAGGAGACAAATATCAAGCATTCGTAACCTCTTCTTTCCATACAGATAAATTTCGATTCCAGTAGATGAGCGCATCCTCTACCGGATTTTCATAGTAATTCTTTCTTCTGCCCGCAAGCAGAAAGCCGTGTTTCTCATACAGTTGAATTGCGGCTTTATTTCCTGCCCTCACCTCGAGGGTAGCAGCCTCCGCGCCCCGCGCGCACATTTCGATGAGTCCCGCGCGGAGCAGTGTAAGCCCGAAGCGTTTTCCCCTCTCCTCCGGGACTACCGCAATGCGCATGAGCTCCGCTTCGTCGCCGAGCACGCGCACGTTGACAAAGCCCGCCAAAGCATCCCCGCGGTCTAAGACGAAGACGCTGTCATAGGGGGAAACAAGGAGCTCCGAGAGCAGCCGAAAAGACCAAGGATCCGGAAAACAACGGCGCTCTAGCTTTGCCATTGCCTCCAGATCCGTCGGGAGCGCAGGTCTCAGTACAGGCGGCGCGCTCAACGCTCCGCCCTCGCTTTTTTCGGACTCACGCCTGCCGCGAGTTCCCGCTCCAAATCATATTGTATCGCTTCTTCGCGCTCGCGCTCCGCCTGGCTTTTTCTGAGATACTCCGGGGCAAAGTCCTCCGCAGAGACGGTTTTTCCCGCAGCCGCATACAGCGCTCCGAGCGCCGCCACCGAAGCCGCCCGCGCGCGGCTGTTATTCGGCGCCGCAACCGAATACGGCACGGTGAGCAAGTTCGTGTTCCGCGATACCACCGGCACGCCGTCGCCGAGGAAAATGACCGCCTCGCCGCGCGCATTGAGTTCCTCCATCAAAGCATCGACCGCAACGGCACGCGGTGCCGCCACTTCCGTGAGGAAGCCGCTCGCATTGCACTCGGTTTGCTCCGTGCGCGTCCAGCGGTATAGAGCGTTGTAAAGCTGGTTCCGCCGCGCGTCCATGACCGGGCAGAGCAAAAGTTCGCTGCCCGCCAGGTTAAAAGCAAGTGCCTCCAGCGTGGAAACCGCAACGAGCGGCTTCCCGAGCGCAAGCCCGAGCCCCTTTGCCGTCGCCGCACCGATTCTGAGTCCCGTAAACGAACCCGGCCCCGCGGAAATCGCAATGGCATCGATTTCGGCGGGGTTCAGCTCCAATATGCGTTTCACTTCGTCGAGCATAGGCAGCAGAGTCTGCGAGTGTGTCTTTTTGTCGGTCACGGTGTATTCCGCCGTCAAAATCCCGTCACTCACGACCGCGACCGAAGCGGTCAGTGCCGCGCTCTCAATTCCGAGTATTTTCATGCTTCGCCTTCCTTCGCCGGAAAACCGGAAACGCGGAGCTCTCGCACATCGTCGCCCCGCTCCGGCACACGGGAAATCTCCACGCGTACGGCGGTTTTCGGGAGGCAGTCCGGCATTCTGGAAGCCCATTCCACCAGACTCACACCCTCCCCGTAAAAGCAATCTTCGTAGCCGATTTCATCCATCTCGCTCTCGTCCTCGAGACGATAGAGGTCAAAATGCCAGAGCGGCAGGCGCCCGCCCTCGTAACTCTGCAATATCGTGAAGGTGGGACTGGTCACCGGGTCCGTTATGCCGAGGCCGCGCGCAAAGCCGCGCGCAAATGCCGTCTTGCCGGCGCCGAGATCTCCCTCGAGTGCAATCACGGTTCCCGGCAAAACCTCCGCTGCCAGTTCCGCCGCAAAGCGCTCGGTTTCCGCCTCCGAGCGACTCTCGCGTGTCAAATTCATTCCGCAAGCTCCGCGCGTATCATCGCGATGATATTCGGAACCTTGGCCGCTCTCTCGCGGTAGGTAAACTCCGTCATCGGTGCGCTGACAATCGCGACTTCCTCAAGTCCGGGCAGCTGAATCACGCGCTCTGCCTCGAACTGCTCCTTCGCAGCCGCAAGCGAAGCCGCATCGCCCGAAAGGCGCACAAAGTAGCGGTGCTTCTCGCTCTCGTGGGAGGTAACCGTCTGGCGCTCTGCCGTCCAGCCGAAACGCACATTCTCGTTCTTATGCTTGCCGGCCTCCATCATATCCGCGAGCACCGCACTTGCGGTCGGGAGCTTACCCGCACCGCTGCCGTAGAGCATGGTCGTGCCGAGGAGATTGCCCTTGATTACAATGCCGTTGTACACGCCGTGCACCGCGTAGAGCGGATTCTCATCGCTGACCAGCAGCGGGAACACACTGACCGTGACCTGATTGCCGGCAAACTGTGCCGAACCGACAAGCTTAATCGAAGCTCTGAGCTCGGAGGCATAGCGGAAGTCCGTGCTGTCGATTTTTGAAATCCCCTCGGTGTAGACATCCTCAAAATTAACTTCTTTGCCCGTGACCAGCGAGGAGAGGATCGCAATCTTACGGCAGGTATCATGTCCTTCGATATCCGCCTCCGGATTTCTCTCCGCGTAGCCGAGGCGCTGCGCATCCGCGAGCACCTCGCCGAACTCCGCGCCCTCGCGGTCCATGCGCGTCAGAATATAGTTGGTGGTGCCGTTCAGTATGCCGGTGATCTCGGTGATCACCTGCCCCTGGTAGCCGGTGCCGAGCGTGCGAATCACCGGGATACCGCCGCCGACCGCTGCCTCAAAGAAAAAGTTGACCTTCTTATCCCGCGCAATCTGAAGGAGCTCCGTACCGTGCGCCGCGACCAAAGCCTTATTGCTCGTCACAACGTGCTTGCCCTTTAAAAGAGCCGCCTTTACAAATTCGTAGGCCGGCGTCGTGCCGCCCATGGTCTCTACCACCAAGGAGATTTCCTCATCCTCTTCGATGTCCGAAAACTTATCCGTAATCAGCTTCTCCGCCGGATCTCCCGGAAAACTTCTGAGATCCAGGATGCGCTTAATCTCAAGTCCTTCTCCGACCTCTTTCTCAATCACCGCCTGATTTGCCTGAACTGCCTCGTAGACACCCGCACCGACGGTTCCGTAACCCATAATTGCTGCTTTGATCATTGTTTCACTCCCTCGATAAAATCGTTACTTCGCGGACCCCCCGCAATCCCTCCATCTCTTCGACCATACCCGACAAATCCCCGGTCTCCTGCCGCACTTCGAGCGAGAGCGAGACCGTTGCCATCCCGTTCAAGGGAATGGACTGGTGTATGGTGATGATATTCGCCTGTGAGCGCGCCACCGCGGCGAGTAAATCCGCGAGCAGGCCCGGCTCATCCAGAATATCGATGGAGAGCGTGATTCTCTGTCCGCTCACGCTGTCGCCGAACGGAAAGATGTCCTCTTTGTACTTATAAAATGAGCTTCTGCTGATTCCGGTCTGCTCGGTCGCCTCGCTTACCGACATCCCCCGGTTGGCCCGGAGCAGTCTCTTGGTCTCGACGACACGCAGCAGAACTTCCGGTACCGCCTTGCGGCGGACGACAAAATATCTGCCTTCTTCTTCCATCTGTGCGTCCCCTGAAAACAGTTGTTTCTCACGGGGAGAATTCTATCACGCGGGGTCCGGAAGTGCAAGTTATAAGCGGCAAATTCGGCTGCCCGCACAAAAAATCCCGGCGAATCCGCCGGGATTTTTGCATTAATCGTCGCTGCCTGCGCCCTTCATATCCGGCTTGCCAAGGCTCACCCAAGTGAGGTAGGCCGTCATAAAATCATCGAGATCGCCGTCGAGTACGGCGTCTACATTGCCGGTCGAAAAGCCCGTGCGGTGATCCTTGACCATCGTGTAAGGCTGCAACACGTAGGAGCGAATCTGGCTGCCCCAACCGTTGTCCTTCACGACGCCGCGAATCTCATCCGCCTTTTCCGCCTGCTGCTGCTGTTCGAGCATGTAGAGCTTTGCCTCGAGCATCTGCATGGCCTTGTCCTTGTTCTGGAACTGACTGCGCTCGTTCTGACAAGTCACGACTATGCCGGTCGGCAGGTGGGTGATGCGGATGGCCGAGGAGGTCTTGTTGATGTGCTGACCGCCTGCGCCGCTCGAGCGATAGGTGTCGATGCGGAGGTCATCCGGATTGATGTCGACATGAATCTCATTCGTGAGCTCCGGCATGATATCGCAGGAGACAAACGAAGTCTGGCGCTTGCCCGCGGCATTGAAGGGCGAGATGCGCACCAGGCGGTGCACACCGTGTTCACTCCTGAGTCTGCCGTAGGCGTTTTCGCCGTTAATCTGAATGGTTACGGACTTGATACCGGCCACATCGCCGTCGAGATAATCGAGGATTTCAATCGAGTAGCCGTGGCTCTCCGCCCAGCGCGTGAACATGCGGTATAGCATGGAGCACCAGTCCGAGGACTCCGTGCCGCCCGCGCCCGCATTCAGGCGCAAAATGGCATTGTTTGCATCGTACTCGCCGGTGAGCAGGGTCTCTGCCTTGAGGGTCTCCAAATCATGGATAAAACCGTCCAGCATCTCCCGAATCTCCGGAATCAGCTCCTCATCGCCCTCCTCGTTGCCGAGCTCAATCATATCCGCAATGTCCTGATAGGCGCTCGAAAGCTTGTGAAAGCGCTCCACAGTGTCCTTTAAGCTCTTGTTCTCCCGCACAATCTTGGTCGACTGCTCCGGGTTCTCCCAGAAGTTCGGCTCCTCCATCATGCGGTCAAGCTCTGCGATGCGTTTCTCCTTGTTCAAAAGATCCAAGGATCCCTCCACCTCCTGAAGCGGCTTCTGATAGGTGGAGAGGGTGTATTTCATATTATCTAATTCGACCAAAGCTGCCTCCTGTTTTTAAAGCTGCACCGGCGCCGGTCCCTGCTCTCCGTTCTGCTTGAAGAGCTTGCGTCCGCAGCACTGCTTGAACTTCTTACCGCTGCCGCAGGGGCAGGGATCGTTCGGCATAATCTTCTTCTGCTCGTTTACCACCGGTGCCTTTGTGAGACTGCTGTCCTTGTTTGTTCCGGTGATGACCGGGGTCTGACTGCGCTCAATCGCGTCCTTCCGCTCGATGCGGAGGTGGCAAAGCAGGCGAACCGTGTCGTCCTCAATGCCCGCAATCATCTCCTCGAACATGTTGTAGGCTTCCATCTTGTACTCGACCAGCGGATCTCTCTGGCCGTAAGCCTGGAGACCTATGCCCTGGCGGAGCTGCTCCATGTCGTCGATGTGGTTCATCCACTTCGCGTCAATTGCGCGGAGCAGCACAACGCGCTCCACCTCACGCATTTCTTCCGGCGTCGGGAACTCCTTCTCCTTCTCCTCATAAAATGCGATTGCCTGCTCCGTGAGCTGCTCAAGC
>CAUVLB010000088.1:0-5183 GCA_963552595.1 uncultured Stomatobaculum sp.
CCTGGAAGTCATAGGGGGATGTGCGCGGCTTGAATGCGCCGCCGCGTAGCATGGTTGCCCCCGCCGCCTTGACGCTCTGCGCGACAAAGATAATCTGCTCCTCGCTCTCCACCGAACAGGGCCCCGCAATCAGACCGAAGTTGCCGTGACCGATCTTCACCTCCGGCGTCACCTCAATCACCGTGTCGTGCGGGTGGAACTTGCGGTTTGCCTGCTTGAAGGGCTCCGAGACCCGCTTCACGGCCTCGACAATGTCAAAGCTCTTCACCTGATCCTCGTCGATTTGGGAGGTGTCACCGATTACACCGATGATGTTTTGATAATCACCCTCCGTGATGTGGGTCTTGAGACCCTTTCTCTCGATCCAGCTGACGAGATCGTTCACTTTTTCCGGCTTGGTCTTGCTGTTGATGATGATAATCATACTCTCTCTCCTCTGTTTCAATACCTGGTTCAGCGGGTAACTCGAACGAAAAAAGGACGTCCGCGGTGAAGTGTTTTCACCGCAGACGTCCTGGAAACGTCCCAATCCCAATATAGAGTCCGGGATTTTATTCGCAGCAAAAAGCACTCTTACTTTCAGACCGTAAAGCCGTAAAAGTAAAAGTACCAATAGCCGTTGACTGCGAACTTCTGACTCATAGAAAAAACCTCTCTCGTTTGACGCTCCCTTTTGTTGTAAGGGAATATAGCACCATGCGCGAGAGAGGTCAAGCCTTTTTTCGATTGTAAGCGCTTACGCCGCCGAATTAAGCCTTCTTGCGGGAACGGTAGAAGTAGACACCCGCCGGAAGCACAATATAGCCGATGAACATTGCAACGATTGCGTAGTAGTTCGGCACTGTCTTACCGTCCACCTGAAGGGAGAACTGCGCCGCCCACTTGAACTTTGCGAGCAGGAAGACCGTGAGCCCGAGGGAAAGCAGGGAGAGCGGAACGTCCAGCACAAAGTTCTTCTTCGGGTTCGCAATCACCTCGCCGCGGTTCTTGCCGTAGTAGAAGGTGATGACCGCGAGCGGCACAAGCACGAACTGCACAAAACGGCTGATCGAACTGATAATCATGATGCCGCGCATGTCATACTGAAAAGCCATCGGGATGATGATGGCAAGCGTCACGGTGAGCAGGAAGGAGTAAATCGGAACGCCGCTCTCTGTGCGCTTTGCGAAGATTTTCGGGACCAGCCCGTCCGAAGCCATGGCCTCGAGTACGCGCGGGGTCAGGAAGGACGCCGCGACATTGATGCCGAACATCGAAATCAGCGCGCCGCCGACAATGAGCCCCTTTAAGAGCGGGTTCGGGAAGACAGCCGCGAGCACCACGACATCCTTCGAGGTGACCAGAGACACCGGATCGATCCGCATGGCGACAAAGACAATGCCGCAGTAGATGAGGGCTATGATGCCGATTGCGAGCGGGAGCGCGCGCGGCAGGTTCTTCTCCGGGTTCTCCATATCGCCGGAGCCGCTCGCGACACTCTCAAAGCCCGTGAACGCATAGAACGCCGAGATGACAGCCGTCACGAAGCCGCTCGTGGTGAGCGCCGGGATTAACTTCTCGCCCGCATCGTTCGTGAGGAGCTCTACCTCAGCGGTGCGGTTCACGCCGGTCGTGAGAATCAGGAAGAGACCCGCTACCACCGTGAGCACCAGGGCGCCGAGCTTACCGACGGTCGAGAGGTTCGAGACAAAGCGGAACACCTGCATGCCGCAGAAGTTAATGATGAGCAGGATAACCATGAGGCAGAGGAAGCCTAGGGTCACATTGGAAATCTTGCTCGTGTCGAGACGCAAAATCTGGAGCGCCGTCTTTACGACGCCCGTCGCCATGACGCCCCAGGCAATGCTGGCAGCGACAAAGCGTGTCGTGCCGACATAGAGACCGACGCTCTCGCCGAACGCAGCCTCCGTGTACGCATAAGCCGCACCGCTCTTTACGACATAGCGGGAAGCGGATGCAAAGGTCACGGCGAGACACGCCGCAAAAAGCGCCGCGCAGAAGTAAATCTCCGGCGCAATGCTGCCGGCCTGCTTTGCGACACTGCCGGGCGATAAGAAAATACCGGTTCCGATCACGCCGTTGATGGTAAGTAATACAATGGACCAAAATCCTAACTTTTGATTCTTCTCTTTCACAAAATCCGCCTTTCTTGTCAAATCAGTTCTTCGCCGCGCGGTACCGCAGTCCAGCCGCAATGAATGCACTCCAAAGTTTCCGCATCACCGGGTCCACGCTCTCAAGCATCTCCGGATGCCACTGCACCGCGATCAGAAAATCATCGCCCGGAAGTTCGACCGCCTCGGTCACGCCGTCCGGTGCCGTTGCGACCTCGGCAAAGGGTTCTCCGACCTTCTTCACCGTCTGGTGGTGGAAGGAATTCACGCGGTGAGAGGTGACACCGAGAATCTCCGCGAGCTTCGAGCCTGCCTTCACCGCCACGCTGTGAGTCGCAAGGCGCGGGCTGTGCCCCTGGGAATGCTTTAAGACCTCACCGCTGCGCTCCGCGAGATCCTGGTAGAGACTGCCGCCCTCCGCAATGTTGATGAGCTGGAAACCGCGGCACACGCCGAGTATCGGCAGGTGGCGCTCTCTCGCGAGCTCATAGAGCGTAAAATCGCAGAAGTCGCGCTCCGGCACAATCTTGCCGAGGCCGCGGTGCGGCTCCTCGCCGTAGCGAATCGGGTCGATGTCATCGCCGCCGGTAATCAGCAGCGCGTCCAGTTTGTCAACCACAGCCGCAAGCGCCTCGCGGTCGCCGTTCATCGGAATCATGACCGGCACGCCGCCCGCCGCGAGCACTGCGTTGATGTAGTCCTCGTTCACATAAATACGGCGATATCCCGGGAACATGCCCCCGTCGTCCGTAATGAGTCCCGTCGAAATACCGATTACCGCTCTCTTTTCCATCTTGTTACGCTCCTTTCTCACACACAGTCGTCAACATTCACTTCGTTCGTCATAACGCGCAGGATCTCCTTGTCCGTGTCGCGCATACCGAAATGACCTCGAGCTGCTTCTCCGGGTTGCCGCCGACAAGGCCCAGAATGCCCGCGACCGCAATGCCCCTTCTGACCGCCCGCGTTCGGCACCGCAACCGCCTTCACGTTCTTGATGATGTTGCCGGAGCAGCTTAGCTCCATGCGGCGCGCCTCCTCACCGAGCACCTTGCCCGCGACCGAAGCCGCGTACGCAATCGCAATCGGCTCGTTGCAGCCCATGGCCGGGATTAACTCCTCCTACCACTCATCCTTTACTTTCCCTTTCCGCATCGATTTCCGCCTGCAGTTCCGTCAAGTATTCCCAGCGTTCCATGCGCGCAAGAAGCTTTGTTTCCAGTTCTTCGCGTTCCTTATCGAGCGCGGTGAGACGCTGAAAATCACTCGCCGAAGCGGCATACTCTGTCTCAATCTCCGCAACGCGCGCCTCAAGCGCCGCGATCTCATCCTCGATGTGTAAAAAGTCCTGCTTTTCCTGATAGCTCATGCGCCGCGCTCTCTTGCGTCTCGTCTCCTCGGCGCGCTGCTTGCTTACCTCTTTTTCAGCGCTGTCTCTGCCGTCCGCAGTGCTCCCCGCACCCTCGCCGCGCTCTAAATTTCGTCTTAGCTTCTCGACCTGATAGTCCGTATATCCGCCCTCGTACTGCGAAATCACACCGTCCTCGAGCGCCAGAATGCGGTGCACGGTCCGGTCCAAAAAGTAGCGGTCGTGGCTCACCGCAATCACAATGCCCGCAAAGCTGTCCAGATAGTCCTCGAGCACGGTCATCGTCCTGATGTCGAGGTCATTGGTAGGCTCGTCCAGAATCAAAAGATTCGGCGCACCCATCAGTACTTTCAAGAGAAACAGTCGCCGCTTCTCGCCGCCCGAGAGCTTCTCAACCTTCATATAGTGCTGAGAGCTCGGGAAGAGGAAGCGCTCCAGCATCCTCGCAGCGCTGATTGGTCCCTCCGGACTCGGCACAAACTCCGCAATCTCCTTGACGCTATCAATCACCGTGAGTTCGCCGGACAGCGCCTCGTTTTCCTGGCTGAAGTAGCCTATCTTCACGGTCTGCCCGATTTCGATTTCACCGCTGTCGGGCTTCAAAAGCCCCGTGATCAGCTTTATGAGTGTGCTCTTGCCCGCGCCGTTCCTTCCTATAATGCCCAGTCTGTCGTTCTTTTGAAACTGGTAGCTGAAATCCCGAAAGAGAAGCTTTCCGTCAAAGGCTTTGCTCACGTTTTGAAACGCAAGCGTCGTCTTTCCGAGCCGCGAATAGGCCGAAGCCAGTTGGAGCGATGCTTCCGCCTCCGGTCCGCTCTCTGCCGAAAGCTTTTCGTAGCGTGCGATTCGCTCCTTTGACTTGGTGCCGCGGGCACGCGCGCCGCGCTGCATCCAGGCGAGCTCTTTTCTAAGGATACTCTGACGGGTTCTCTCGTTCGCCTGCTGAATGTCAAGGCGCTCTGCCTTCAGCGCGAGGAAGCCCTCGTAATTGGCATCATAGGAGTAAATCCTCCCGCGATCCAGCTCCAGAATGCGCGTGCAGACCGAATCGAGGAAATAGCGGTCGTGGGTGACCATGAGGAGAGCCCCGCGGAAGTTCTTTAAGTAGTTCTCAAGCCATTCCGCGGTCTCGCCGTCCAAATGGTTGGTCGGCTCATCCAGAATCAGGAGATCTGCAGGGTATAGAAGCACGCCTGCCAAGGCAATGCGCTTTTTCTCGCCGCCAGAGAGGGTCTCACAGGGAAGGGCGAGCTCCGTAACGCCGAGGGAAGAAAGCAGCTTCTTTGCCGCAGCAACCGTGTCCTCGCCGCGTGCTTCGCCCCCCGCAATGCGGAGGCAGGCCTCCAGAGCGGTCTCCTCCGCGAGGAAGTTCGGGTTCTGCGAGAGAAAGCGAATCTGCAAGCCCTTCCGCACAATGAGTTCCCCGCTGTCGGGACTCTCCTCCCCCGCCACAATGCGAAGCAGGGTAGATTTCCCCGTGCCGTTCACACCGATCAGCGCAAGTTTTTCGCCCTCACCGATGTAGCAGGCCGCATCCTCAAAGATGCGCCGCTCGGTATACACCTTCTCCAAATGCTCAATTGATACAATCGTATTCATAATTATAGATTTCCCGGTAAAAGAAAGGCTGTGAAAAATGCTCGCGCATTTCTCGCAGCCTGACATTGCTCTTAACTTTTGTTACGCAAAGAGATGGTACC
>CAUVLB010000089.1:0-5182 GCA_963552595.1 uncultured Stomatobaculum sp.
GCCTCACTCCGCACACAGGCGGGTTATTTTCCTGCTTATCACATGAACAAGGAGAAGTGGCTCAGCGTACGCCTCGGGAAGCCGGAACTTGATGCTTCCGTTGCCGACTTGCTTGCGCTGAGTTACGAATTGACGGGACCGAAACCGCGCAGCGGAAAGGGAATGAAGAAAGTCGATGGACAGAGATAAAAAAGAGAAATTTGAGAAATTGCGAGCGGAACAAAGCGGAAATGAGGGACTCTATCTGGAATTTGAGGACAAGGAGTGGCCGCTCACCTACACGGATCACGACAGGCAGATTGCAAGAGCCATAGTGATTGATGATGAAGAGAATTACTACTTTGTGCGCATGGATCGGTCGGATGAATTCGGAGCGGTGACGCTGGTTGAGACCTCCGGCGGTGGCGTGGAAGAAGGAGAGTCGCCGGAAGCGGCAATACGGCGGGAACTGAAAGAAGAGCTCGGCGCGGAGGTCGAGATACTCTGTAAGCTCGGGCTGGTCAGCGATTACTACAATCTCGTGCATCGCCATAACCTAAACCACTATTTTCTCTGCAGGGTAAAGTCCTTCGGCAAGACCAAACTCACACGAGATGAAGAAGAGGCGTTTCATCTGAAGAAAGTGAAACTGCGCTATGAGGAGGCTTTGGCAGCGTACGAGGCGGGACTGGACAGCCGTCTCGGTAGACTGCTCGCAAAACGGGAGCTTCCCGTTTTGAAACGGGCCAAAGCGCTTCTGGGCTGATGGTTCCTTTATTTGGCTGTGCATGAAATATAAGACAGGTCCGGAATACAGAAACTGTAGTCCGGACCTGTCTTGTTTATTTATTTGAGAATCCCGCTTCCGTAGAGTATGCAGTAGAGCAGGAAAAGTAGCAGAAAATATTTCCAAGAATTTCTCACGAGATAGATGGTGAATTGCTCCAGGCGATATGTGCGCGGATACAAATCTTTCCACTGTTCGCTGGTATTATAATTCTTGGTGAACTTGCCGGTGAACCACTTGTCTTTGTCAAACAAAAAAGTGATTAGCCCGGAAATAAGCATCGGAGCAAAGAGCCACTGTTCTATGAATTGAATTGGGCGCGCCAAGAACTTGAGGGGGATAAGTGAAATACACCAACACAAGTACATGCAGCAAATACTCAACATGCTCACGAAATAAACGCGAGATAAGATGCGGTTTCTTGACATGCTTTGTTCCTTTCTGAAAATTCGGGTCTTCCGGTATGAAAACAGTGCAACGAACCTTGATTATCTGTATTTATTGTAAAGCCTATTGCAAAAAAAAAAAGGAGAAAACAGAGCGTGTTTCTTACAAAAACCGTAAGTTTCGGTAAGAATTTTGAGGACGCACCCGCGAAGGTTTGCGATACTCTGTAAATATTGTGTTTACAGCTGCCATGCGTTAAAATAAGAGCATGTGATTTCAGACGCAAAGGAGTAGCCATGCAAATATCCAGTCGTTTCAGCATTGCCCATCACATTTTTGCCTGTGTGGATGCGTTTCAGGCGACCCACAAAATGACCAGTGACTTTCTGGCGAGCAGCATACAGACAAATCCGGTCATCATTCGGAATATTCTGTCGCAGCTTAGGCGCGCGGGGCTAATTCGCATTGCACGCGGTACAGGCGGCATCACCCTCGAGAGAGCGCTGAAGGATATTTCCTTCTACGATGTCTATGCGGCCATTGAGCCGGTGGAGCGCGGGGCGCTGTTTCGCTTCCACGAGAATCCGAACCCGAACTGTCCGGTCGGAAAGAACATTCATAAGATACTGGATCATAAGTTCACCGATATACAGAGTTCCATGGAGGCAGAAATGCGGAAGTATACGCTTGAAGACATTCACCGGGATTTGCTAAGTCTCAATGCCGTTCAGGGAGCTTGTTTGAATTGACATAGGATGGCAAGAGGGGGAAATCAACTCGGAGTTTGACTCGAAGAGAAGAGGAGGAATCCATGCGAAAATACTTAATCATCGGCGCGGGCGGTGTCGGCGGCACGCTCGGCGCATACTTGCAGCGCGCAGGGCTCTCGGTGAGTTTTCTGGCACACGGGAAGACCTTGGAGGCGCTCAAAAAGAAGGGGCTTACGATTGTCGGGGATGAGGACGAA
Source organism: uncultured Stomatobaculum sp. (assembly GCA_963552595.1). Classification (GTDB taxonomy): domain Bacteria; phylum Bacillota; class Clostridia; order Lachnospirales; family Lachnospiraceae; genus Moryella. Next base: position 2,121 of record CAUVLB010000089.1, read on the forward strand.
GAGACCCTGGCTCCGGTTGCTGTCTTTGATGAGGCGAGTTACAACGAAACGCCGGATGTCATCTTCCTCGCCTTAAAGTCCTATTCGATTGACAGCGTGCTGCCGTTTTTGGAGCGCGTTGCCACGGAAAGTACCGTGATTGTCCCGCTCTGCAATGTTTTCGGAACGGGCGAAAAGCTTAAGGCTTTGCTCAAAAAGCCGCTGGTCACGGATGGCTGCATTTATGTGATGGCAAATGTGGAAGAGCCCGGAAAAATTCGTCAGCTCGGCAAGCTGATGCGCGTGGTCTACGGCGCGCGGACGGAGGCGGAAGCGCGGCCGGTGCTAAAAGACATTCAGGCGGATCTCGAAAAAGCGGGCGTCGAAGCCGTGCTGAGCGAGAACATCCGCCGCGATTGCATGAAAAAATTTGCCTATCTTTCGCCGCACGGCGCGGTCGGCACCTACTTCTACATCACTGCGGCGCATTTGCAGCGCGAGGGCGAGTACCGGAACTTTTATCGCGGGCTCGTGCGGGAAGTGCTTGCAATTGCGGAGAAGATGGACATTGACATGGAGGGCTTCAGCGAAGAGGACAGCCTTGCCGTGGTGGATCGCCTATCGAAGGAGATGACCACCTCCCTCCAGAAGGACGTTGCGGCAGGAAGAAAGTCCGAGGCGGATGGCCTAATCTACGAGGTACAGCGCCTCGGAAAGCGCTACGGGGTCGAGACACCCTATTACGATGAGGTGATTGAGTCCCTTAAGTCGCGCGGCGTGGAGTGAGCCATGGGGAACTGGGAAAAGCAGGGCAGTGCCTGGCAGTACCGCGAGAGCGGTGTGCTGAGCACCGGCTGGACCTTGATAGACGGCAAGTGGTACCTCTTTGATGCGGCGGGAAATATGAAGCTCGGCTGGCAGAAGGAGAGGGAGCGCTGGTATTATTTAAAGCAGGAGGCAGACCGCAAGCCCGCTGATGCGAAAAATGATTACGGATATACACTGACGGGCTGGCAGCAGCTCGACGGAAAGTGGTACTTTTTCCACGAGGACGGCAGCATGGCGGCCTACGAATGGGTCAAGGACAAGAGGAAATGGTACTTTCTCCGCAGCAACGGCGAGATGGCGCGAAATCAGATGCGCTCCTACAAGGGGAAGAGCTACTATTTCAAAGCGGACGGCAGTATGGCGGTCTCCGAAGCCGTGTCCTGGAACGGCGAGCGCTATCGGGCGGACAAGGACGGCGTATGCCTCGAGGAGAGACCCGCGCCGGGCGGTCACAATGTGAGCAGACTGCATCCGCGCCTAAAGCGCCTGCAGAAAAAGCTGATTGCGCAGTGCGCGGCGCGCGGCTTGCCGATACGCATCACGCAGGAAGTTCGCACCGCGGAAGAGCAGGATGCGCTCTACGCGCTCGGAAGGACGGCGGGCGGAAGCATTGTGACGAATGCAAGCGGCTCTTCCTATTCCTCGCACCACCAGTGGGGAACTGCCTTTGACTTCTGCCGGGACGACGGGAAGCCGCCCTATGAAAACGGGGATCGTTTTTTTGAAAAGGTGGGCGCCATGGGGAAAGCGCTCGGGCTCGAATGGGGCGGCGACTGGAAGTCGATTGTGGACATGCCGCATTTCCAGCTTCCGGATTGGGGCAGCGGGACGGCAAAGTTAAAAGAGCTCTATGTTTCGCCGGATCGCTTTGAAAAGGCTTGGGAAACTTGAATTTTGCTTTGAAGGATTTAACATGAATCAGAATCAGAATCAGAATCAAAATGAAGGCCTGCAAAAGAGTCGGGAGGTCGCGGAGGCCTTTCGGCGCCTGCAAGAAGGCAATGCGCGCTTTGTGCGCGGCGAGGCGCTAAACTTGTCACACGGCGCAGCGCTCAGGGAAGAACTCGCGACTAAGGGGCAGCGCCCCTACGCCTTTATTCTCACCTGCTCGGACTCACGTGTGGTGCCTGAGTTTATCTTCTCCGCGGGCCTCGGCGAGCTCTTTGTGACGCGCGCCGCAGGCAATGTGCTCGGAAACTCGATCCTCGCCTCGGCGCAGTACGCGGCGCAGGATTTAGGCGTGCGACTTTTTCTTGTGCTGGGACACAGTGACTGCGGCGGTGTGAAGGCAACACTTTCGGGCGAAGAGCTCTCGGGCGCGCTTGCACACATGGGACAGCGGATTCGCGCCGGCATCGGCACGGAGACGGTAGCCCTGCGCGCGGTCGAGCGCAATGCGAGAGCGGAGGCAGCAGACCTCGCGGCCTGCTTAGACGAGTACTGTCCCGAATTACCGCTCACGGTTCTATCCGGAGTCTATGACATAAGAACGGGTAAGGTGCATTTCTCGGAGGCGTAATACGGGAAATACGCAAATAGGAAAACAACAAAAAAAGAAAGATCGGCGACAAAGGGGGGAGTCGTCGATCTTTTTTTGATGGCGATCTTTGGATCGCCACCGTGTGTTTGACTTAGGATTAGATATTGCGCTTCTTCTCAAGCAGGATGGCCGAAAGAATAAAATAGATGACAGAGAGCAGAATACTCACAAGCACCATGCCGATGGTCTGCGGCGAAATATAGTTGATTCCGAAGCGGAGCATCGGTTTGGGCGAGAAGGGAATGTGAAGGAGCAATGCACCGCTGAAATAGTTGAGCGCAATGTAGAGAATCACGGTAATCACGCCGCCAAAGCGCTTGCCGGGCAGGAAGGTCGACTGCAGGACAATGGCGAGCAGTGCGATGCTCTCAAACTGTAGGAGTCCCGCGAGGAAAAAGAGTGTGAGCTGTATCATGGTCGAGTGGGTTTCCGGAGAGAGCATTAATTCCACAAAGCGCTGCATCCCTTCCCGGACCTCATACGAGCTGAGTCCTACAAAGGCATTGGTGAGCAGAAGTACGTCCACAACACAGATGACAGAGGCGAGAAAGGCCCAGAAGAAAATCTCGATAAAGTTCATGGCGTACTTGGTGCCGAGAATCTCAAAACTATTGTGGGGTGTCAGGTAGAGCATGTAAGCTTCCTTGCTGTTCAGTTCCTTTTGAAACGTCGAGAGGTTTTGCAGGATGCTCACAATGGGGGAGAGAAACAGTCC
>CAUVLB010000090.1:0-5166 GCA_963552595.1 uncultured Stomatobaculum sp.
GATTTGAGGATGATTTCAACATTCGATCTGGTGAAACTCCATAGTTTGCTGAAAGATTTCTACACATTGACCAAAATCCGAACTTGTGTTTTTGATGAGAACTTTAATGAACTCGCCTCTTATCCGGAGTCTCTGCCTTCGTTTTGCCGGATTCTGCGCGCCACTCCGAACGGCTACAACGAATGCCGTGAGTGTGATGCTCGCTCCTGTGCCTATGCCGCCAGAACCCAAAGCACTTATACTTATCGATGTTATGCCGGCATGACAGAGAGCATTTCCCCGCTTGTCATCGGAAACTTGGTAGTAGGTTACCTACTTCTCGGCCATGTGTTCAGTTATCGAGACCGAGAGGAGGGATGGGAAAAAATAAAAGAATACACTAAAAAATTGAGCGTCGATTACACAGCCTTGAAAAGGGCTTGTTGGGAACGTCCTTTAACTTCCGAAGAATACATCAAATCCGCAACCAAAATTCTCTCAGCGGTCGGCATTTATCTATGTATGGAACGTATGGTCTCTCTCCACCAAGATAAACTTCCCGTCAGTTTAGACACCTTCTTACAAGAACATTTCACAGAAAATCTTACGTCCTCTGAAATTGCTTCCCACTTCAAAATAGGGAGAACGCGACTCTACGAATTATGTAAACAGAATTACGGGCGTGGACCGGCCAAACAGATTCAGCATATGCGCCTTGAAAAGGCTAAGTCGTTGCTGTCAGAGAATGCCCGGCTCCCGATTTCAGAAATCGCCTACCGCTGCGGCTATCCCGATTACAACTATTTCATTACCGTATTCCACAAAGAAATCGGTATCTCGCCCGGAAAATACAGGGAACAGATTTTCCCGCCCCATTCAGCAGCCACATCGTAAATAAAACTCTTATTTGAATGACAAATAAAAACAGCGGGCAGCCCGGAATTTCCGAACTGCCCGCTGTTTTTATTTGTTTTGTACCGAAACGGCTGTTTACATCATGCCGCCCATGCCGCCGCCCGGCATAGCCGGTGCCGCCTGGGGCTCCTTGATGGTTGCAACCGCGGACTCCGTGGTGAGCAGGGTGCTCGCAACGCTCGTCGCGTTCTCGAGTGCCGTTCTGGTAACCTTTGCCGGATCCAGAATGCCCTCCTTAACCATGTCGACATACACTTCCTTGTAAGCGTCGAAGCCGATGCCCTTCTTGCTCTCCTTAACCTGGTTCACAATGACTGCGCCCTCAAGGCCTGCATTCTCCGCAATGTAGAAGAGCGGTGCCTCCAGCGCCTTCATGACAATCTTAGCGCCGGTTTTCTCGTCGCCTTCAAGGCTGTCCACCAGCTTCTGAAGTTCCTTCGCCGCCGTGATATAAGCCGTGCCGCCGCCTGCGACAATGCCCTCTTCGACTGCTGCTCTGGTCGCATTGAGTGCATCCTCCATGCGGAGCTTTGCTTCCTTCATCTCGGTCTCGGTTGCCGCACCGACGCGAATCACCGCGACACCACCGGAGAGCTTTGCCAGGCGCTCCTGGAGCTTCTCCTTGTCGAACTCGGACGTGGTCTCTGCGAGCTGCGCCTTAATCTGCGCCGTTCTTGCGTCGATATCCTCCTTCTTGCCGAGGCCGTCCACAATCACGGTGGTCTCCTTCGTGACCTTGACAGACTTTGCACGGCCGAGCTGCGCCATTCTCGCATCCTTGAGCTCAAGGCCGAGCTGCTCGCTGATCACGGTACCGCCGGTCAGAACCGCGATGTCCTGCAGCATCTCTTTTCTTCTGTCGCCGTAGCCCGGTGCCTTGACCGCAACCACGTTGAAGGTGCCGCGAAGCTTATTCACAATAAGAGTCGTGAGTGCCTCGCCCTCGACATCCTCCGCAATAATCAGGAGCTTCGCACCGCTCTTCACGACTTCCTCGAGCAGCGGGAGCACTTCCTGAATGTTGGAAATCTTCTTGTCGGTAATCAGGATGTACGGATCCTCAAGGGTCGCCTCCATCTTTTCGACATCGTTTGCCATATACGCGGAGATATAGCCGCGGTCAAACTGCATGCCCTCGACCAGGTCTAACTCGGTCTTCATGGTCTTGGACTCTTCAATCGTGATGACGCCGTTGTTCGTGACCTTCTCCATTGCGTCCGCAACCATAGCGCCGACCTCATCGTTCGAAGCGGAAATTGCAGCGACTCTCGCAATCTGCTCCTTGCCGGAAATCGGCTGAGACATCTCCTTGATGATCTCGACAGCCTTGTCGCAAGCCTTCTTCATGCCCTTGCGCAGCACAATCGGGTTGGAACCCGCCGCAATGTTCTTTACGCCCTCGTTGATCATAGCCTGTGCAAGAACGGTTGCGGTTGTCGTGCCGTCACCTGCAACATCGTTGGTCTTCGTCGCTACTTCCTTGACGAGCTGAGCGCCCATGTTTGCGAACGCATCCTCAAGCTCAATCTCCTTGGCAATCGTCACACCGTCGTTCGTGATGAGCGGCGCACCGTAAGCCTTGTCCAGCACAACATTTCTGCCCTTCGGGCCGATGGTAACGCGAACCGCATTTGCAAGCTCATTGACACCCTGAATCAGCGCCTCTCTCGCCTCGACGCCAAACTTTACTTCCTTTGCCATAATTCCACTCTCCTCCTATCCGTTCTCTTATTCCATAACCGCAAGGATATCGCTCTGCTTGATGACGACATATTTCACGCCGTCCAGCTCCACATCGGAACCCGCATATCTGGAGTAGAGAACCTTGTCGCCTGCCTTGACCTGCATCTTCACTTCCTTGCCGTCCACAAGACCGCCGGGACCCACTGCAATAATCTCACCCTGACCCGGCTTCTCCTTGTCGCCCTGACCCGGCAGCACGATTCCGGATGCGGTGGTTTCTTCCTCTACCATCTTCTTCAGCACGACACGGTCAAACAACGGTACCAGCTTCATAATACAATGCCTCCTTAATTAAAGATAAACGCATTTCGGTTCTTTCTTCTCAACAAGAGCAGTTATAACATTTGTTATTAGCAGTGTCAAGCCTTGAGTGCTAATTTTTCATATTTCTCATCAGACAGAAAAAACCGGCGCCCTTTCGAGCGCCGGCTCCGATTACGATTCGTCTGCGATAAGATATTCGATGCCGTCTACCACGTCGTTGGTCAGGTAAATCTTAAGCTCGGTGTCGCCGAGCGTATAGTATAGAACGCCCTCTTCCTCCCGGAAACCTCTGCCGTACGCCTTCTCGACCGCCTCACGCGTGGAGCCGATGCGTATGCCCTCCGGCGTGCTGACATTCTTATCGAGGATGCAAATGTACTGCACCTTCTGCGCACCGTTGTTCTCGCTCAAGGTGCAGAGCTCGAAGCCCTTAAAGCTGTAAATTCTCTCCTTGCCGTTGCCCTGAACAGATTCCTGCACAATCACCTTTTCTGCCTTGCCGAGCGCATTCAGAGCGCCCTTTGCGCTCTGTCCGCAGGTAATCTTTGCGCCGCCGCTCTGGAAGGTATACGCACTCTTCTTTGCGCCGAGTGCGGCAAAACTGCCGGCAAAAATAGCAACGCTTAGTAACACTGCCGTAACTAGTTTCTTCCCTGCAACCACGTTCTTTTTCATCCCTATCCTCTCGACTCCGCCGACTCCGGCTCTATTCTTTACGAATTTATTACATTTTACCCGAAGTGTAAAAAAAATGCAAGTATTCTATCAGTCGGAAATATCCGCATCGGCGGTAATTTCCACGTTATACCCCGGATAACGCGCCTCTATCTCACGCTTCAACTCCCCTACTGCCTCTTTCGGGCTCTTAGAAAAATCCACGACAATATCAAAACGCAGGTACTTTTTATCCAATTCGGCATAAAACCCGTGTAGCTGTAAAATCCACTCGTGCGAGAGCGCAAGTTTCTGCACTTCGTTGCGCATTTCCGCCGCCGCATCGCCCTTGGTATTGTATGCGTAAACACCGATAGAAACCATGATGACGCCCGTTGCTCGGAACACCTTTTTCTGTAACTTTCTTGAAAGTACATCCACTTCCTCTACCGTCATCGTATCCGGGAGTTCCAGACGCACCGTTCCGTAAAAGCGATCGGGACCGTAATCATTGAGAAACAGATCGTAGGCACCGATGACCTCTTCTTCCTCCGTGAGCAGCGCACGGATCTTCTGTGTGAGCGCTGCGTCCGCTCGCTTGCCGAGTATTTCATCGAGCGTAGCTCGCATCATCTCATAGCCGGACTTCACAATGAAGACCGAGAGCAGCGCGCCGACATAGGCCTCGAGTGAAATCCCGGTGAACAGAAAAATCAAGGCCGAAACAAGCACCGAGCCGGAGAGCAAAGCGTCAAAGGATGCATCGGATCCGGAGGCAATCAGAGCCGCGGAATTCAGTTTTTTTCCCTGTCGCTTTACATAGCTGCCCATCAAGAGCTTTACAAGAACCGCTGCCGCAATGATGCCGAGACTCAGCAGAGAATAACTTGCCTTTTCCGGGTGCAGAATCTTCTTGACGGATTCCACCAGCGAGCTGAGGCCGGCATAGAGCACCAGTGCAGAGACCAGAAGAGCGCTTAAGTACTCAATACGTCCATGGCCCATCGGATGTTCTTTGTCCGGCTGTTTTCCCGCGAGCTTGGTTCCGATAATCGTAATCACCGAAGAGAGGGCGTCGGTCAGATTATTGACCGCATCCAGGGTTACTGCGATTGAATTGGATGCGATTCCGATAATCGCCTTCAATGCAGCAAGAAAAATGTTGGCGACGATACCGATGGCGGAAGTTCGCACGATACCCCGATTTCTTTCCTCCAGTGACTGCTTTACACTATCCTGTTTGTCTTCGTTCATTTCCTTTCTCCCTTCACCTGTAGTCTTAATGTGCAGTAAACGACAATTTTTCATACGCTCGCTTGCATTCAACTTGCATACAAAATTATGAAAAGAGGGCCCCCTGCTTAGCAAAGGGTCCTCTTCGCAAAACGACTGTTGAATTTTGACTCAGATAAGCGCCGTAATCGCAGCAATCAATCCGAAAATGATGCCCGGCGCGTTCGCCATAGCCACCGGATAGTCTCTCTTCTTTTTAGAGAGCGCGTAAATAACCCATAGAGTACAGTTGATTGCTGCAACCAGCGGTTGAATCGGTGTGCCCTTCATTCCGTGCAGATTGTTCATAATCTGCGGAATGTAGGAGACATACATCAT